>JAEYPG010000136.1 GCA_023410975.1 Pseudomonadota bacterium | reverse complement strand
CGCCAGCGCCGCGCGGCTGCCCACGTCCTGCGGCTGCACGCCGGCCAGCAACTCGGCCGCGGCGCTGCTTTGCGCCTGTGCGCGGGCCACCACCTGCGGCAGCACCGCCATCAGCGCCGCCTCGCGCGCGCCCGGATCGCGCGTTTCCAGCGCGTCGTAGAACTCAATCATCCCGGTCTCCCCAGCGTGCGAGCTCGCGTTTGAGCTCGGCGACGAAATCGCGCAGCGCGGCGCCGTCCTTGATGCTCTTCTCGATCCATTGCGGGCTGCGGGCCGGCTCGCGCACGCGCGCCGCCTTGAGCGCCGTGCCGTCGAGCGCCACGCGTGCCACGGGCTGGCCGCGGCGCTCGAAGCGGCCCTCGCGTTCCGTCAGGCCCAGGCCCCGCAGCTCGCGCTGCAGGCGCTGCAATCCCTCGTCGGGCTTGAAGGGAGGAGGGGCGAAGAAGTCGTCGCTCATGGCGGAGCTCCCGTACTGCCGGCGTCAGGCCAGCCAGCGCTTGCGGCGCTTGTAGCTCTTGACGTCCTTGAAACTCTTGCGGTCGCCGCCGCCCATGCCGAGATAGAACTCCTTGACGTCCTCGTTCTCGCGCAGGGCCTTGGCCTCGCCGTCCATGACGATGCGGCCGCTTTCCATGATGTAGCCGTAGTCGGCGTAGCGAAGCGCCATGTTGGTGTTCTGCTCGGCCAGCAGGAAGGTCGTGCCCTCCTTGGCGTTGAGGTCCTTCACGATCTCGAACACCTCCTCGACGATCTGCGGCGCCAGGCCCATCGAGGGCTCGTCGAGCAGCACCATCTTCGGATTGGCCATCAGCGCGCGGCCGATGGCGCACATCTGCTGCTCGCCGCCGGAGGTATAGGCCGCCTGCGAGCCCCGCCGCGTCTTCAGGCGCGGGAAGTAGGCGTAGACCTTCTCCAGCGTCTGCGCCACCGAGGCCTTGCCGTCGCGGCGGGTGTAGGCGCCGGTCATGAGGTTTTCCTCGATGGTCAGGTGCGCGAAGCAGTGGCGCCCTTCCATCACCTGGATCACCCCGCGCTCGACCATGGCCGCGGGCGTGAGCTTCTCGATGCGCTCGCCGCGCAGCTCGATGGAGCCCTTGGTGACCTCGCCGCGCTCGCCTTCGAGCAGGTTGGAGATGGCGCGCAGCGTGGTGGTCTTGCCGGCGCCGTTGCCGCCGAGCAGCGCGACGATGCGGCCTTCGGGTATCTGCAGCGACACGCCCTTGAGCACCAGGATGACGTGGTTGTAGATGACCTCGATGCTGTTGACGTTGAGCAGCGGTGGGGACATGGCGGACAAGAGGAAGCAGGTTGCTGAGTTCCGTTCGCCCTGGGCTTGTCGAAGGGCCGGCGGCCAGGCCGCGCGGCTGGGCTTCGACAGGCTCAGCCCGAACGGGGGCTTCAGTGGGCACGCGAAAGCGGCATCAGGCGCCGCTCTGGCAGTCCTCGGGCGGACGGCGGGTGAGCTTCTTCTCCGCGGCGTACTTGTCGGCCGCGGCCTTGATCAGCGGCTTGGAGATCTGCTCGTCGGCCTGGTACCAGTCGGAGCTGAAGTTCCACTTGCTGCCGTCCCAGGTGTGCACGCGCACCCAGCTGGAGCCCATGTGGTCGGCGCAGGAGGTGCTTAGCGGGCGCATCACGCCCGAGAAGCCCAGCGCGTCGAGCTTCTTCTGGTCCAGCGCCAGGTTCTCCAGGCCCCAGCGCACCTGTTCGGCCGTCATGACCTTGCCCTTGCCGAAGCGCTCCTGGGCGCGGCGCACGGCCTCCACGCCCAGCATCTGGATGATCACGCCGCGCATGTACAGCACCGAGCCGACCTCGTCGCGCGGGCCCGAGCCCTGGCCCTTGTCGTGCACGTGCTTGAGGATGTCCTGCACCACCTTGAACTGCTGGCCCGACGGGTTGAGCGCCAGCGCGCTGTAGCCCTTGGCGCCTTCGCCCACGTCCTTCACGTCGGGCTCGGCGCCGGCCCACCACACGCCGAACATCTTCTCGCGCGGATAGCCCGTGGCCTGCGCCTCCTTCAGCGCGGTGGAGTTCATCACGCCCCAGCCCCACAGCAGCACGTAGTCCGGGCGGCTCTGGCGCACCTGCAGCCAGGCCGACTTCTGCTCCACGCCCGGGGCTGTCACGGGGATGAGCTGCAGGTCGAAGCCGTGCATCTTGGCGCGCTCCTGCAGCAGCGGGATGGGCTCCTTGCCGAAGGGGCTGTCGTGGTAGACCAGCCCGATCTTCTTGCCCTTGAGCTTGTCGAGGCCGCCTTCCTTCTTGCCCAGGTGCTGGATCAGCGCGTCGGCGCCGGTCCAGTAGCTGCCCATGAGCGGGAAGTTCCACTTGAACACGCCGCCGTCCTGCGAGGCCGCCAGGCCGTAGCCCAGCGTGATCAGCGGGATCTTGTCCGTGGGCGCCTTGTCGGTCAGCGCGAAGGTGATGCCGGTGGACTGCGGGTCGAAGAGCGTATTGGTCTTGCCCTTGAGCCGCTCGTAGCACTCCACGCCCTTGTCGGTGGCGTAGCCGGTCTCGCACTCCTCGAAGGCGATCTTCACGCCGTTGATGCCGCCATCGCGGGCGTTGATCATCTTGAGGTAGTCCTGCTTGCCGTTGGCCCAGGGCGTGCCGTTGGGTGCGTAGGCACCCGTCCGGTAGACCAGCAGCGGGAAGAACTGCTCCTTGGCCTGGGCCTGGGCCTCGGTGCTGCCGAAGGTGCCGGCCAGTGCCGCGGACACGGCCGCGGCGGCCAGGGCGAGCGAACGGATGCGGGAAAGCTTCATGACAAGTCTCCTCTGGAGTTGCGGCGCACTCTGGGGTGCGGTGTTCAGGACGGTTGCCGAAGGGCGCGCGCGAAGGCGCGCCTCAGTGCGGGAAGGGCCACAGGCGCAGCTTCTCCTTCGCGGTGGACCACAGCCGGGCGATGCCGTGCGGCTCCACGATCAGGAAGAAGACGATGAGGCCGCCGAAGATCATGAATTCGAGGTGGCTGAGCACGGCGGTGTCCACGTGCAGGCCCACCAGCGCGCCCAGCGTGGGCAGCGTGTTGGTCAGCACGATGGGCAGCACGACGATGAAGGCCGCGCCGAAGAAGCTGCCCATGATCGAGCCCAGGCCGCCGATGATCACCATGAACAGCAGCTGGAACGAGCGGTCGATGTTGAAGGCCGCCGGCTCCCACGAGCCCAGGTGCACGAAGCCCCACAGCGCGCCGGCCACGCCCACGATGAAGGAGCTCACCGCGAAGGCGCTGAGCTTGGCGTAGACCGGGCGGATGCCGATCACGCTGGCCGCCACGTCCATGTCGCGGATGGCCATCCACTCGCGCCCGATGGCGCCGCGCACCAGGTTCTTGGCCAGCAGCGCGAACACGCACAGCAGCGCCAGGCAGAACAGGTACTTCTGCACCGGCGTCTCCAGCGGCAGCCCGAACAGGTTCAGCCCCGCCACGCTCACCGAGCCCGAGGACGAGCCGTTGGTCACCCAGCCCAGGCGCAGGCAGGCCCAGTCCACGAAGAACTGCGCCGCCAGCGTCGCCACCGCCAGGTACAGGCCCTTGATGCGCAGCGAGGGGATGCCGAAGAGCACGCCCACGGCCGTGGCGCTCAGGCCGCCGCCCAGCAGCGACAGCAGCAGCGGCATGCCTTCGAAGCGCACGTGGAAGTTGTAGGCCGCGTAGGCGCCCACGGCCATGAACGCGCCCGTGCCCAGCGAGATCTGCCCGCAGTAGCCCACCAGGATGTTCAGGCCCAGCGCGGCCAGCGCCAGGATCAGGAAGGGGATCAGCACGGCGCGGAACAGGTACTCCGGCGCCAGCGCCGGCACGGCGACGAAGGCCAGCGCGACGAGTGCCAGGATGGCCCAGCGGTCCTGCGCGATCGGGAAGATCTGCTGGTCGGCGCGGTAGCTGGCCTTGAACTGGCCGTTCTCGCGGTAGAGCATGCTTGTTCTCCTTGTAGGCTCAGACGCGGTCGATGATCTTTTCGCCGAACAGGCCCTGCGGGCGCACCAGCAGGAACAGCAGCGCCAGCACGTAGGCGAACCAGATCTCGATGCCCCCGCCCAGCAGCGGGCCGATGTAGACCTCGGAGAGCTTCTCGCCCACGCCGATGATCAGCCCGCCCAGGATGGCGCCGGGCACCGAGGTCAGCCCGCCCAGGATCACCACCGGCAGCGCCTTGAGCGCCACCAGCGACAGCGAGAACTGCACGCCCAGCTTGGAGCCCCAGATGATCCCGGCCACCAGCGCCACGAAGCCCGCCACGGTCCAGACGATGATCCAGATGCGCGACAGCGGGATGCCGATGGACTGCGCCGCCTGGTGGTCGTCGGCCACCGCGCGCAGCGCGCGGCCCGTGCCCGTCTTCTGGAAGAACAGCGACAGCGCCGCCACCAGCGCCGCGGCGATCAGCGCGGCGTAGAGGTCTTCCTTGTTGAGCAGCACGCCGCCCTCGAAGAAGCTCTCCAGCACGAAGATCGGGTCCTTGGGCATGCCCACGTCGATCTTGTAGATGTCCGAGCCGAACAGGGTCTGGCCGAAGCCGTCGAGGAAGTAGGTGATGCCCAGCGTGGCCATCAGCAGCGTGATGCCCTCCTGGTTCACCAGCTTGCCCAGCACCAGGCGCTCGATGGCCCAGGCCACCGCAGCCATCACCGCCAGCGCGCAGCCGAAGGCCAGCAGGTTGGCCAGCAGCCGGCTCTCGAAGCCCAGCAGCTTGGGCAGCCACTCGGCGAAGCGCGCCATCGCCAGCGCCGCGAACAGCACCATCGCGCCCTGCGCGAAGTTGAAGACGCCGCTGGCCTTGTAGATGAGCACGAAACCCAGCGCGATCAGCGCGTAGAGCATGCCGGCCATCAGCCCGCCGGTGAGCGTTTCCAGGAAGAAGCCCATGGTGGTGTTTCCCGTTTTCTTGCTGTTTCCGTTCGGGCTGAGCCTGTCGAAGCCCTGTCGCCCGGCCGGGCTGCGGGCCCTTCGACGAGCTCAGGGCGAACGGGGGATAGAACTTCAGTGCGAGGTGCCGAGGTAGGCGCGGATCACGTCCTCGTTGCGCCGCACCTCGTCGGGCGGGCCGTCGCCGATCTTCTTGCCGTAGTCGAGCACCACCACGCGGTCGGAGATGTCCATCACCACGCCCATGTCGTGCTCGATCAGCACGATGGTGGTGCCGAACTCGTCGTTGACGTCCAGGATGAAGCGGCACATGTCCTGTTTCTCCTCGACGTTCATGCCCGCCATGGGCTCGTCGAGCAGCAGCACCGAGGGCTCCATCGCCAGCGCGCGGCCCAGGTCCACGCGCTTCTGCAGCCCGTAGGGCAGGCGGCCCACGGGGGTCTTGCGCCAGGGCTGGATCTCCAGGAAGTCGATGATGCGCTCCACCGCCGCGCGGTGCTCCATCTCCTCGCGCTGCGCCGGGCCCAGCCGCAGCGCCTGCTGGAACAGGTTGCTCTTCATGCGCAGGGTGCGCCCGGTCATGATGTTGTCCAGCACGCTCATGCCCTTGAACAGCGCGAGGTTCTGGAAGGTCCGGGCCACGCCGGCCTCGGCCACCTGGCGCGGGTTCATGTTCCTGAAGCTCTGGCCGCGCAGCGTGATGGAGCCTTCCTGCGGCTGGTACACGCCGTTGATGCAGTTGAGCATCGAGCTCTTGCCCGCGCCGTTGGGGCCGATGATCGAGCGGATCTCGTGCTCCCGCACGTCGAAGCTGATGTCGGTTAGCGCCTTCACGCCGCCGAAGCGCAGCGTGATGTTGCTCACCGCCAGGATCACGTCGCCGATGCGCTTGCCCGGCGCGGGCTCCAGCCCGGGCGGGTTCAGGGCGGTGTCGGGCTTGGCGAGCAGCTCAGAGCTGACGATGGCGTTCATCAAGCGGCCCTCCGGGCAACGGGGTAGGTCTTGGCCTCGGCGAGGCGCAGCGTGGCGCTGACCACGCCGCTGCGTCCGTCCTCGAACTTCACCGGGGTTTCGATGTACTGGCTCTCGCGCCCTTCGAAGAGCGCCTGCACCAGCGGCGCGTAGCGCTCGGCGATGAAGCCGCGGCGCACCTTGCGCGTGCGGGTGAGCTCGCCGTCGTCGGCATCGAGCTCCTTGTGCAGCACCAGGAAGCGGTGCACCTGGCAGCCCGCGAGCTGTTCGTCGCGCGCGAGGTCGGCGTTGACCTGCTCCACGCAGCCGCGGATGAGCTCCAGCACCTGCGGCTTGCTCGCGAGGTCGGTGTAGCCGGTGTAGGGCAGGTTGCGGCGCTCGGCCCAGTGGCCCACGGCTTCCATGTCGATGTTGACGAAGGCGCACACCCGGTCGCGCCCGTCGCCGAAGGCCACCGCCTCCTTGACGTAGGGGAAGAACTTGAGCTTGTTCTCCACGTACTTGGGCGCGAACATGGCGCCGTCGAAGTCGCCGCCCTTGAGCCGGCCCACGTCCTTGGTGCGGTCGATGATCTTCAGGTGCCCGCCGGCATCGAGGAAGCCGGCGTCGCCGGTGCGGTACCAGCCGTCCTGAATCACCTCGGCCGTGGCCTGCGGGTTGCGGAAGTAACCTTTGAGCAGCCCCGAGGACTTCACCTGCACCTCGCCGTCGGCGGCGATGCGCAGCTGCACGCCCTCGATGGGCACGCCCACCGTGTCGGCGCGAGCCTCGTGGTCGGGCTGCAGGCACACGAACACCGCGGTCTCGGTGGAGCCGTAGAGCTGCTTGAGGTTGATGCCGATGGCGCGGTAGAAGCTGAACAGGTCCGGCCCGATGGCCTCGCCGGCGGTGTAGGCCACGCGCACGCGCGACATGCCGAGCTGGTTGCGCAGCGGACCATAGATGCACAGGTCCCCCAGCTTCCACGCCAGCCGGTCCGCGAGCGACAGCGGCTTGCCGTCCATGCGGTCCGGGCCCACGCGGCGCGCCAGCTTCATGAAGCGCTCGAACAGCCAGCGCTTCACGCGCCCGGCGTCCTCCATGCGCACCATCACGCTGGTGAGCAGGCCCTCGAACACCCGCGGCGGCGCGAAGTAGTAGGTGGGCCCGATCTCCTTCATGTCGATGGCGACGGTCGCCGCCGACTCCGGGCAGTTCACGACGTAGCCGCAGGCCAGCCACTGCGCGTAGCTGAAGATGTTCTGCCCGATCCATGCCGGCGGCAGGTAGGCCAGCACCTCCTCGGCGTTGGTGAGCTTGTCGAAGCGCGCGCCGGCCTGGGCGCGGTCCAGCAGCGAGGCATGGGTGTGCACCACGCCCTTCGGGGTGCCGGTGGTGCCCGAGGTGTAGAACATCGCCGCCACGTCGTCGGGCTGCGTCTGGGCCACCTCGGCGTCGAAGAACTGCGGCTGCTGTTGCGCGTGCGCGCGGCCTTCCTCGACGAGGGCGTCCAGCGAGGCCAAACCCGGCTCGCGGTAGTTGCGCAGGCCGCGCGGGTCGTCGAACCACAGCCGCTGCAGCTGCGGGCACTGCGGGCGGATCTCCAGGAACTTGTCCACCTGCTCCTGGTCCTCCGCCACCACGAAGCGCACCTCCGCGTTGCGCAGCGGGAACACGAATTCCGCCGCCACCGCGTCCTGGTACAGCGGCACGGGAATGGCACCCAGCGACTGCGCCGCCAGCATCGAGGCGTACAGCCGCGGCCGGTTCTCGCCGACCACGATCAGGTGCTCGCCGCGCTGCAGCCCGGCCTGCGCCAGGCCGTGCGCCAGCGCGCGCACCAGCGAGGCCAGATCGGCCCAGGTCAGCGTCTGCCAGATGCCCAGGTCCTTCTCGCGCAGCGCAGCGGCCTGCGGGCGACGGGCGGCGTGTTCAAGGAGCAAGTGAGGAAAGGTCGTCAACGGCGTCTCCTGGCGGGCAACCCCACAATCCCGTGATTGCGAAGTGCGCGAATTCTGGGCGCCGCTTTGACGCCAAGTTGTCGCGACGGCGACAATCTCCGGGTCTGTCCCCAAAGGGGTTTCCCGCATGGCCCTTCGCGATCTGACACCCGCCGCCTCGCTGCTTTCCCGCTCGCGCACGCCGAGCCCGCAGGACCTGCAAGGCATCCACTGGCTGCCGCGGCTGGAGCCCGCGGCGCGCGAGCTCGCGCTGTCCTCGCTGCGCGTGGTGGAAGTCGAGCCCGGCGAGCTGGTGTGCCGCATGGGGCGCCCGCCGGCCTACTGGTTCGGCGTGGTGGACGGCTTGCTCAAGATCAGCAACGACAGCCTGATGGAGCTGCCCGTGACCTACACCGGCGTGCCCTCGGGCGGCTGGTTCGGCGAGGGCACGGCGCTCAAGCGCGAGGTCTACCGCTTCAACGTGCAGGCGCTGCGGCGCAGCGTGCTGGCCGGGCTGCCCATCGAGTGCTTCGACCGGCTGCTGGAAAGCAGCCTGGGCTTCAACCGCTTCCTGATGCAGCAGCTCAACGAGCGGTTGGGCCAGTTCATCGCCGCGCGCGACATCGACCGGCTCTCGCAGCCCGATGCGCGCGTGGCGCGCAGCCTGGCGGCGCTGTTTCACCCGGTGCTCTATCCCGGCGTGGGCGAGCTGCTGCGCATCACGCAGCAGGAGCTGGCCTACCTGGTGGGCCTGTCACGCCAGCGCGTCAACCGCGCGCTGCGCGCCATGCAGGCTGCGGGCGTGATCCGCATCGAGTACGGCGGCGTGCGCGTGCTGGCGCTGGACAAGCTGCGCAACTACGGGCCGGCGCTGGAGTGACGAAACAGTCAGGCGCGCTGGGTAGCATCCCGGCGCCTCTCACTGCCGCCTTGACTCCGATGCCCCCGTCCCCGCCCGACCTGCCACGCGCCACGCTCGGCGTGCTCTTCATCGCGACGCTGATCGTGGGCTCGCTGTGGATCCTGCAGCCCTTCCTGGGGCCGGGCATCTGGGCGGCGATGCTGGTGGTGTCCACCTGGCCGCTGTTGCTGCGCGTGCAGCGTCGGCTGTGGAACCGGCGCTGGCTGGCGGTGACGGTCATGACGCTGCTGCTGGTGCTGCTGCTGGTTCTGCCCCTGACGCTGGCCGTCGGCGCGCTGGTGTCGCACATCGACCAGATCGGCGAGGGCGTGCGCGCGCTCACCAGCTGGCGCCCGCCGCCCAGGCCGCCGGCGTGGCTGGCCGGGCTGCCCTTCGTCGGGCCGCAGCTCACCCGCGCCTGGGCCGAGGCCGTGTCGATGGGCGTGGGCGGGCTGGTGGCCATGCTCACGCCCTACGCCGGCAACGTGACGCGCTGGCTGCTGCTGGAGGTGGGCAGCGTGGGGCGGCTGCTGCTGCAGTTCCTGGTCACGACCGTGCTGGCGGCGGTGATGTACGCCGTGGGCGAGCGCTGGGCGGCGGCGCTGCGGCGCTTCGCCCGGCGGCTGGGCGGGGAGCAGGGCGAGGCGGTGGTGGATCTTGCAGGCCAGGCCATCCGCGGCGTGGCCCTGGGCGTGGGGCTGACGGCGCTGCTGCAGGCGCTGTTCGCCGGGGTCGGGCTGGGGCTGGCCGGCGTGCCCCTGGCGGGGCTGCTGACCATGCTGATGTTCATGCTGTGCATCGCGCAGCTCGGCGCGCTGCCGGTGCTGCTGCCCGCCACCGCCTGGGTGTTCTGGCAGGGCCACACGGGCTGGGGCGTGTTCCTGCTGGTGTGGTCGCTGGTGGTCACGACCATGGACAACGTGGTGCGCCCGGTGCTCATCCGTCTGGGCGCGGACCTGCCGCTGCTGCTGATCTTCACCGGCGTGGTGGGCGGTCTGCTGGCCTTCGGGCTGGTGGGCATCTTCATCGGCCCGGTGGTGCTGGCCGTGGCCTACACGCTGCTCGATGCCTGGGCGCGACAGGGCACCGCGGCGCCGGCCCATCCGTGGGGCCGTCGGCTCCG
>JAEYPG010000065.1 GCA_023410975.1 Pseudomonadota bacterium | reverse complement strand
GCGGTGGAGGCGCTGGACTGGGACCAGTACCAGTCCATCCGCTTCCGCGACGACCATGCCCTGTGGGCCGGCGACGCGCAGAGCAACTTCCACCTGAAGTTCTTCCACCTGGGCCTGTACTTCAAGTCCGCCGTGCAGCTGCACGAGGTCGTGAACGGGCAGGCGCGCGAGCTGGCCTACGACCCGGCCCTGTTCGACTACGGCAAGAGCGGCCTGCGCGGCGCCTCGCTGCCCAAGGACCTGGGCTTCGCCGGCTTCCGGGTCAACTTCCACACCGACTGGCGTGGCGACGTCGCCGCTTTCCTGGGCGCGAGCTACTTCCGCGCCGTGGGCGGCGAGCGCCAGTACGGGCTCTCGGCGCGCGGCCTGGCCATCGACACCGGCCTGGGCCGTCCGGAAGAGTTCCCGATGTTCACGGACTTCTGGTTCGAGCGTCCCGCGCCGGGCCACGACGTGCTCACGGTGTACGCGCTGCTGGACTCGCCCAGCGCCAGCGGTGCCTACCGCTTCGACATCCGCCCCGGCAACACGCTGGTGATGGACGTGGACGCCGCGCTGTACCCGCGCCGCGCGGTGGAGCGGCTGGGCATCGCGCCGCTGACCAGCATGTTCCAGTACGGCGAGAACGACCGCCGCCGCGCCAACGACTGGCGCCCCGAGGTGCACGACTCCGACGGCCTGGCGATCTGGAGCGGCCAGGGCGAATGGCTGTGGCGCCCGCTCACCAACCCCGAACAGCTGCGCTTCTCGGCCTACAGCGACGAGAACCCGCGCGGCTTCGGGCTGCTGCAGCGCGACCGCAACTTCGACCACTACCAGGACGACGGCGTGTTCTACGACCGGCGGCCCAGCCTGTGGGTCACGCCCAAGGCGGGCTGGGGCCGCGGGCAGGTGCAGCTGGTGGAGATCCCGACCGACGACGAGACCAACGACAACATCGTCGCCTTCTGGAACCCGGCGCAGCCGCTGGTGCCGGGAGAGGAGCGGCTGTTCAGCTACCAGCTGCACTGGGGCGCGCAGCCGCCGGTGGCGCCGCGCATGGCGCAGGTGGTGGCCACGCGCACCGGCATGGGCGGCGTGGTGGGGCAGAAGCGCAAGTACTACTCGACGCGCTTCGTGGTCGACTTCGCCGGCGGCGATTTCGAGCTGCTGTCCAGCCAGGCCGAGCTGGAGGCGGTGATCACGGCCTCGCGCGGCGTCGTCGAGATCGTGGCCGCGCGCCCCCTGGCCTCCATCCGCGGCTGGCGCGCGAGCTTCGACCTGCGTCCCACCGACGACCTGGTCGATCCCGTCGAGCTGCGGCTGTTCCTGCGCTACAAGGGCCGCGCCATGACGGAGACCTGGAGCTACCAGTGGACGCCGCCGGCCGCGGCGCAGCGCTTGTTCTGAGCCGGAGCCCGCCGCCATGGACACGTCCGCCGCCTTGAAGCCCTTCGACGTCACCGAGGCGCTGCGGCGCATCGAGGTGGCGGTGCGGCCCTATCCCAAGGCGGCGCTGTTCGAGCTGCGCGAGGAAGGCTTCACGTCGGCCTTCGAGCAGCTGGTGGCCTGCATCCTGTCCATCCGCACCCGCGACGAGACCACGCTGGTGTGCGCGCGGCGCTTCTTTGGCCTGGCGCGCACGCCCGCGGCGGTGGCGGCGCTGAGCGTGGCGGACATCGATGCCGCCATCGCCGACAGCACCTTCCACGAGCCCAAGGCGGCGCAGATCCACGCCATCGCGAGCGAGGTGGTGGTGCGCCACGGCGGCGAGCTGCCCTGCGACGAAGCGGTGCTGCTGGGCTTTCGCGGCGTGGGCCCCAAGTGCGCGAACCTGGTGCTGGGCATCGCCTGCGGGCAGCCGCGCATCGGCGTGGACATCCACGTGCACCGCATCACCAACCGCTGGGGCTACGCGCAGGCCCGCGCGCCCGAAGGGACGCTGGCGGTGCTGGAGCGGCAACTGCCGCGCGAGCACTGGATCGAGATCAACGCGCTGCTGGTGCCCTTCGGCAAGCACGTGTGCACGCCCACCCTGCCGCGCTGCTCCACCTGCCCGGTGCGCGACATGTGCGCGCGGGTGGGGGTGGCGAAGCACCGGTAGCGCAGGGCGGGCGGCGTGGTTCCGGGCCGGGGCTCAGGCCGTGGCCGCCGCTGCCGCCTGCGCCATCGGGTCCGCGCGCTGCACGACGCAGGCGACGACCGGCGTGATGTCCTCGGCCGGCATGCCCACGCGCGCGGCGTGCTCGCGGATCGCCTGCGCGTCCACGCCCTGGTAGATGCACACCGTGCCCAGCGTGCCGTCGGCCTCGTGGACCACGTAGGTGCGCAGCCAGCTCACCTGGTCCGCCATCTCGGTGTCGCCCACGCGGCGCGACACGGCGGCCGTGGCCTGCAGATCCTCGGCGCAGGCCCAGTGGTGCGGACGGCGGATCTGGTAGACGTTCACCGGTGCGTCGGGGCGGATGAGCACGGTGTCGGCCACGGGCAGGATCTCCTCGGCCGGCAGGCCGGCCAGCGCGGCATGCTCGCGCAGCGCGGCGGCGTCCGGGGCCTGGAACACGCAGCGCGTGCCGAAGCGGCCGTCGGCCTCCCGCAGCACATAGCTGCGGATCCAGCGCGTGCGCTGCGAACCCTGGTCCAGGGCGCGCAGCCGCTCCAGCGCGGCGTCGATGTCGGCCTGGGTGGCGGCGATGCCGCGGCGGCGGATGGCGAAGGTGTTCATGGTGTCTCCTGGGGATGTCCACGGCGGTGTGCGAGGCGGTTGCCCGACCGGGCCGTGGAGCAGGCCGATCGGGTGGCGGGCCGGTGCGGTGGAGGGGCTCCATCGCCGCTTCGGGCTTGCTCGAAGACTAGAAACCGGACCGCCAGAAGTCCTTCGCGCGCGCTGATCGATTCCTGATACTTTTCCCGCCGCCATGGATGCCCTACCGCCCCCCGCGCCATCGGGCGCGCGCCCCTGGCGCTTCGGCGCCTGCGAGCTGGACGAAGCGCGCCGCGCGCTGCTGGTGCGGGGCCGCGAGGTGCTCCTGCAGCCGCGCGTGTTCGAGGTGCTGTGCTACCTGGTGCGGCATCGCGACCGCGTGGTGCCCAAGGAAGAGCTGCTGTCCGCGCTGTGGCCGGGCAGCGTGGTGGTGGACAACGCGCTGCAGCGCACCGTCAGCCTGGCGCGCGCCGCGCTGGCCGAAGCCGGCCTGGCGCAGGCGGTGCGCACCTATGCGCGCCTGGGCTACCGCTTCTGCGCCCCGGAAGGCGCCGAGCCCGACGCTGAAAGCGATGCATCCGCCGCCGTGGCTGTCACTGGGGACGAAGGCGCCCTGGCCGAGGCCCGTGCCGCCTGCGCGCGCTGCGACTGGGACGCGGCCTGCGAGGCCTATGCGCGGGCGCAGGCGCAAGGCGAGTTGCCGCCCGATGAGCTGCTGGCGTGGGGCCGCGTGGCCATCAGCGCCGGGCAGGGCGCGAGCGTGCTGGAGGCGCTGGAG
>JAEYPG010000043.1 GCA_023410975.1 Pseudomonadota bacterium | reverse complement strand
TTGGTACTGAAAGAAAACCCGTTCGGGCTGAGCTTGTCGAAGCCCCTGGCACAACCGGCCAACAGGCCCTTCGACAAGCTCAGGGCGAACGGTGAACTTTCACTGACGACTTGAAGTTGGAATCAGGGCAGGGACTTGGTGGCGCCGCTGCGGCCGGCACCGTTGGAGACCTGGGCCAGCGCCGTCGCGTAGGGCGGCATGCGCAGGAACACCTCGCGCATCGGACGCACTTCCGGCAGCACGTACACCACGGGCGCGGCGCCGCCACGGCTGACCGGCATCAGCACCTTCTCGAAGAAGGCCACCGGCACGTTGATGCAGCCGTAGGAGATGCGGTTGTCGTCCACGCGCGGCGTCGCCAGGCGTTGCAGCCGGCGCTCCTGCGGGTTGGTCGTGAGCACGCGGTGCATGGACACCGCGGCCTCGTAGTCCACCCACAGCACGTCCTCGCCGCGCATGTTGCGGCCAATCTCGCTCTGGAAGCGCCCGGCCGGCGTGGTGCGCTCGTGGGGCAACACCTGCGCCAGAGGCCGCTCGCCGATACCGGGCACGGTGTCGTCACCGCGGGCAGAGCCCAGCAGCACCGGCGAGGCACCACGCAGCTTGCCGGCCGCATCGAACACGTACAGCCGCGCCTTGCGCTTGTCCACGAGCAGGAAGGGTTTCGACTGCGCATCGCCCGTGGACACGACCCAGTCCGCCATGCGGCGCGTCTCGGTGGAGGGACGCTGCGTGCCGAACTCCGCCCGCGGCGCCCCCAGCGCCGCACCGGCGAGCAGCACGCCCGCCAGCAGCATCGATAAACGCCTGCACCCGTTCAAGACCGTTCTCCCATTGCCCTGGTTGCACGGCTGCAGGCAAGGCGAGTTCCCGGCGCCGCGCCCGGGCCTTTCACCGGGGGATGGCCTGGGGCCGGCGTCCCGGCATCCCGTTTGCGGAAGCGCCAGCCAGAACGCCGGAGCGGCCGACCGGCAGCGGGTCCCGCGCAGCGGGCTTCGTCGCGCAACGGCTTGAGTGGCTCCTGCCTTTGTCCGAAGCCCGCATGCCCGGCGCCGTGTCGCCGAAGGAGTCTTGCCATGGAAAGTCGCGCCCGCCTGCTGGGCCATCCCGTGCACCAGCAGCTCATCGTCTTCCCGCTGGGGCTGCTGGCCACCGCGCTGCTGTTCGACCTGGTGTACCTGGTCGGCGGCAACGGCACGATGGCCTTCGTCTCCTATTGCCTGCTCTCCGTGGGCCTGCTCTCCGGGCTGGTGGCCGCGCCTTTCGGCACCATCGACTGGCTGGCCATCCCAGCCGGTACGCGCGCCAAGCGCATCGGGCTGCTGCACGGGGTGGGCAACCTGGTGGTGATGGGCGTCTTCCTGGGCAGCTGGCTGCTGCGCCGCGGCGCGCCCGAGGCGCCGGAGGCCGGCGCCTTCGTGCTGTCCTTCGCCGCCGGGGCGCTGGCACTGGTGACAGCGTGGCTGGGCGGCGAGCTGGTCAGCCGGCTGGGCGTGGGCGTCTCGGACAACGCCGGGCTCAATGCCGGAAGCTCCCTGCGCGACCACGGCCCCGAGCGCGGCCGTGCGCCGCTGAGGGGACGCTGAGCATCGGACCGGACCCTGCCGGCGAACCCGGCGCGGCTCTTTCCGGGCGGCTGCGGCCCCTGCCGGCAGGCCGCTTGAGGCACCGGCCGCTTGCCGAAGGAATTACAGCAGCGCCACCGCGGTCCAGCGCGGCTTGGTGTTGCGCAGCACCACCAGGCGCGACAGCCCGAACAGGTTGACCGACTGCACGGCCTGCAGCTGCCAGTCGTGCGCGAGGATGTGTTCCTCGAAGCCGAAATCAGAGCGAAAGCCCACCCGCTGCGCCATGGAGCGCACGGCGCGCTCCATGAGCCACCAGAAGCGGCTGCCGCTGAAGTGGTTCACCACCAGGATGGTGCCGTCCGCGCGGCACACGCGGCGGACCTCGGCCACCAGCCGCGACGGTTGCGGCGTCACCGACAGTACGTAGGGCATGGTCACGCAGTCGAAGCTGTCGTCCTCGAAGTCCATGGCCTCGGCGTTCATCAGGTGCAGCGAGATGTCGCGGCCCGGCAGCGCCGCGGCGCGCTGGCGCGCGCGCTCCAGCATCTCGGCCGAGAGGTCCACGCCCACCACGCGCGTGTGCGCCGGGTAGCCCGCCAGCGTCAGGCCCGTGCCCACGCCCACCTCCAGCACCGAGTCGGGCTGCAGCGCCGCGGCGGCCTGCGTCATGGCGCGGCGGCCCGGCTCCAGCACGCTGCCGAACACCAGGTCGTAGAGGGAAGAGAAGCGGTCGTAGGTGCGCTCGACGCTGTGCGCCGGCATGGCCGCCGGCGGCGGCGCGCCGTCGTGCCGGGAGGAGGGGGCGTGCTTGCCGCGCCGGGCGGCTTCGGGCGTGGAGCTCATGAGCGTTGGGCCTCCTGCGGTTGTCCTCAGCGAGTGTTCGCGGTGAGCGGAGGGTGGTGCAACCGGGGTGCCCGAGTCCCGGGCCCCGGGGTCACAGCGCCGCCAGGAAGGCGCGGCGCACCTCGGAAGCGCCCGCCAGGCTGGGCTCGATGGTGCGGGTGAACCACGACGGATCCCCGCGCAGGAAGTGCGCGTGCAGGTCCACCAGCCGCCCGTGGCGCGCGGCCAGGGTGCCGATCACCTCGTTGACGCGCCGGTGGTTGGCCCGTGCCAGGCGCGCCGGCACGCCCAGGAAGTTGCGTGCATCGTCGCCAAAAGTGGGGTCGTACACCGTGCCCAGCAGCACCGGGCGCACTGGCAGCGCGCGCAGGAAGCCCTCAAGCGCCGCCTCGAAGGCGCGCAGGCCTGCGCC
>JAEYPG010000236.1 GCA_023410975.1 Pseudomonadota bacterium | reverse complement strand
CGAGGCGCACTGGGCCACCATCGCGCTGCGCGTGCCGCCGGAAACGGCGGCCTCCATGCCGCCCGGCGCGCACGAGATCCACTTCACCATCGAACGCGAGGCCTCGGGCAACGAGCCCGCGCGCAGCCTGCGCGAGAAGTCCACCTTCGTGCTGCCGCGCTGAAACCGCATCGCCGGTGCGCGGCTGCCGGCGTTGGGTATCGGGGCGTCCAGGACGCCCCATTCGTTTGGGCTTGCCAGGCCGCGCCGCGACCCGTTTTCCAGCAAGCCCAAAGGCCCGCAATGCTGCAGTGCGGCGCCGCGTCCCGTACCCTCGCCCACCTATGGAAGCCCTGGTGGATTTGCTGTTGCGCCATGGCGTGCTGCTGGTGTTCGTGGTGACGCTGGCCGCACGCGCGGGCATGCCCGTGCCGGCCGCGCCGCTGCTGGTCGTGGCGGGCGGCCTCGCGGCGGCCGGGCGCTTCCCGCTGGCGGCGGCCCTGGCCTCGGCGGTGGTGGCCAACATCGCCGGCGACGCGCTGTGGTTCATCGGCGGACGGCGCCACGGCCACCGTGTGATGCGGCTGCTGTGCAAGGTGTCGCTGTCGCCCGACTCCTGCGTGCGGCGCAGCGAATTGCTCATCGGCCGCTGGGGCGGCAGCTCGCTGGTAGCGGCCAAGTTCGTGCCCGGCGTGTCGCTGGTGGCCGCGCCCATGGCCGGCGCGCTGGGCATGCCCTGGCGCACTTTCATGTTCTTCGAAGTCCTGGGCGGCGGCCTGTGGAGCCTGCTGTTCCTGGGGCTGGGCCTGGTGTTCAGCCGCGAGATCGAGCGCGTGCTGGACCTTCTCTCCAGCGCCGGCACCACCGCGCTGGCCGTGCTGCTGGTGCTGCTGGCCGCCCTGCTGGCGCTGCGCTGGTGGCGCCGGCGCCGCACGCTGCACGACCTGGGCATGCCGCGCATCGGCGTGGAGGAGCTGCGCACGCTGCTCCAGGGCGAGGCCCCGCCCGTGGTGGTCGACGTGCGGCCGCTTTCCAGTTTGGAGATCGACGCCCGCCGCATCCCGGGCGCCCGCCACGTCGAGCTCGACGGCATCGCCGCCCTGGCCGGCCAGCTGCATCCGGCGCGCGAGGTGGTTGTCTACTGCAACTGCCCCAACGACGTGTCGGCCGCGCAGGCGGCGCGGGTGCTGCAATCGCACGGCGTCACGCGCGTGCGCCCGCTGGCCGGCGGGCTGGACGCCTGGTTCGCCAGCGAGGCCGAGGAAGCGCCCTCCGCCCCCGCGTCGCCAGCCACGCACTGAACCGGGCGGGCTACGGCGCCGGCGGCTCCGCGCCGCCCGCATCACCCATGTCGGCCTCCATGTCCCGCGCATGCTGCCCGGCCGCTTCCAGGCCCTGCGGCGCCTGTGGAGGCCGGACTTCCTGCGTGTGCACCCGCGCGCCGCGCTCCAGCGTGTTGTGCACCGGGCAGCGATCGGCGATTTCCATCAGGCGCTGCCGCTGCTCATCGCTGAGATCGCCCTCGATCGTGACGTTGCGCAGGAAGACGTCCGGCGGCGTCTCAGCGGCGTTTCGGGCATGCCCCAGGCGAACGCGCACGTGCCGCAGCGGCAGGCCCTTGCGGCGCGCGTACATGCGCAGGGTCATCACGGTGCAGGCACCCAGCCCCGCGGCGACCAGTTCGTAAGGCGTCGGCCCGGAACCCAAGCCGCCGACCTCCACCGGCTCGTCGGCCACGAAAAAGGCCGGGCCCGCCGCCACCCCGACCTGGAAATCGCCTTCGCCCGTGTCCTGCACCACCACTTCCCCGGGCTCGGCCGCGCCGCGCGGCGCCGGCTTGCCGAGGTAGCGCGTGGCCCAGGCCGCGATGACGTCCGCGGCATAGGCCGCGTCCTCCGCGCGCGTGAGCAGGTGGTCGGCGTCGTCCAGCGACACGAAGCTCTTCGGGTGGTGCGCCGCCTGGAAGATGGCGCCGGCGTTGGCGATGTCCACGATGGCGTCCGGGGGCGCGTGCAGCACCAGCAGCGCCAGGCGCAGCGCCGCGATGCGACGGTGCTGGTCGTGCCGCTCCAGGTCGTCGATGAAGTCGCGCCGCATGCGGAACGGCCGCCCGCCGATCCGCACCTCGGCCTCGCCCTGCTCCAGCAGCGCCCGCAGCCCGTCGCCGAAGAGCTGCTTGACGTGCTGCACGTCGAAGGGCGCCGCAATCGTGGCCACCGCCTTGAGCTCTGGCAGGCTGCCAGCCGCGGCCAGCGCGGCGGCGCCGCCCAGGCTGTGCCCGATCAGCAGCCGCGGCCCGATGCCCGCCGCCTGCATCGCACGCGCCGCGGCAAGTAAATCCTCCACGCTGCCGCTGAAGGTGCTGTCGGCGAAATCGCCCCCGCTCTGGCCCAGGCCGGTGAAGTCGAAGCGCAGCACGCCGATGCCCTGCGCGGCCAGGGCGCGCGCGATGCGCGAGGCCGCCAGTGACTGCTTGGTGCACGTGAAGCAGTGGGCGAACAGGGCGTGGCTGCGCACCGGCCCTTCGGGCAGGTCCAGCCGGCCCGACAGCCGCTGGCCTTGCGCGCCCTGGAATTCAAAGGTCCTGCTCTGCATGGCGATGCTCCCTGGCTGGCCCGGCCCGCGGCCGGTTTCGGTGCGGCAGGTACCTGGCGGCACCCGTGCCGTGGTCAGGCCGGCCGGTGCACCGGACGCGGCGCCGCAGCTTGGCACAGGGATAAGGCATGGCGTGAGGCGGCTCTGCAACCGAAAGCTTCCCTCGCCGCCGCGGTGGGGCCGCGCGCCTGTCAGGAAGCGCCGGACACGGGAAGGCGCGTGTCAGATATGGCCTACGCCGGGAACCGGCGCCGGACGGCAGAGCGATGCCCCTGCGCTACCCGACACTGCGAGGCCTGTACAAGAGGACTTGCACCATGACCATGATGAGGACCGACACCCCGGCCCTGTCCTTCGCGGAATTCGCGGATGACGTTCTGCCCGGCGAGATCCAGTACGAGATCGACGACGACGGGGTGCTGCGCTTCACACCGGCCGGCGAGTCGTACTGGCAACCGCTGTTCGGCAAGTGGGGCTATGCCTTCGATCGCAGCCTGCCGGTGGAAGAGTTCGAGGACATCTCCACCGCCATCCTGCTGCAGGAGATGCAGCTGCTGCACGGGGCTGCGGGCTCCGGCCGGGCGCACCACTGCGCCGCGGCGTGAGCGGGGCCCCGGGTCCGGACAC
>JAEYPG010000020.1 GCA_023410975.1 Pseudomonadota bacterium | reverse complement strand
ATCGACCTGGGCCTGGGCCGCGCCCCGGGGTCGGACCCGGCTACCGCGCGCGCCCTGCGCCAGGAGCGCGGGCCGGAGGCCGCGGACCGCTTTCCGCAGGACGTGGCCGAACTGCTGGCCTATTTCGGCCCGCTGCGCCCGGGGCAGAAGGTGCGTGCCATTCCGGGCGAGGGGTTGCGCGTGCCGGTGTGGGTGCTGGGCTCCAGCCTGTTCGGCGCGCAGCTCGCCGCCCACCTGGGCCTGCCCTACGCCTTCGCCTCGCATTTCGCGCCCGCGATGCTGGACGCTGCCGTGGATCTGTACCGGCGCGAGTTCCGTCCCTCCACGCAGCTGCAGCGGCCGCACCTGATGCTGGGCTTCAACGTCTTCGCCGCCGACAGCGACGCGCAAGCGCAACTGCTGGCCAGCTCGGCTCAGCAGGCTTTCGCGAGCCTGTATGCCGGGCGCCCGGGCAAGCTGCCGCCGCCGGTGGAGGGTTTCATGGAGCGCCTGCCCATGGCCGAGCGCGTGTTCGTGGAGCGCTCCCTGGCCTGCTCGGCCGTCGGCTCGCCGCAGACAGTGCGCCGCGCGCTGGAAGCATTCATCGAGCGCACGGGCGCGGACGAGCTGATGATTACTTCGCAGATTCACGATCACGCGGCGCGCCTGCGCTCCTACGAGATCGTTGCCGGGCTGTGGCAGGGCGCAGAGGCAGCCGCTGCGCCGTGACGGCGCCATTTACGCTCCCGGACATGGATACCCTGAAGAAGAAAGTCATCTTCGACACCGATCCCGGCGTGGATGACGCCATGGCGCTGATGCTGCTGGCGTGCTGCGCCGAGGTGGAGCTGCTGGGCGTGACCACCGTCTTCGGCAACGGCCACATCGACACCACCACGCGCAACGCGCTGTTCCTGGCCGACCGCCTGGGGCTGGCGGCTGAGGTGCACCGGGGCGCGGGCGCGGCGCTGGACGGCACCGTGCACGCGCCGCCGGTTCAGGTGCACGGGCACAACGCGCTGGGCGACATCGAGCTGCCGGCGCAGGCCGGGCGCAGCGTCTCCAGCCAAAGCGCGCACGAACTCATCGTGGACACGCTGCGGCGCCATCCGGGCGAGGTGAGCCTGCTGGCCGTGGGCCCGCTCACCAACCTGGCGCTGGCGCTGCGCAGCGCGCCGGACATCGCGGACCTGGCGCGTGAGGTGGTGGTGATGGGCGGCGCCTTCGGCCACCATGGCCACGGCGGGAACGTGTCACCGTTCGCCGAGGCCAACATCTACTGCGATCCGGCGGCGGCGGACGAGGTGTTCGCCGCCCGCTGGCCGGTGACCATCGTCGGGCTCGACGTCACGCACCAGACGGTGATGACCACGCCCTACCTGCGCGCGCTGGCGCAGGAGTCCGGCGAGCTGGGCGCCTTGATCTGGGAGATCTCGCGCGCGTATCAGGCCTTCTACCGCAGCACCGGCGTGGCCGACGGCTTCTACGTGCACGACGCCTCGGCCGTGGCCTGCCTGCTGGCGCCGGCCCTGTTCGGCACCGTGTGCGCGCCGGTGGCGGTGGACACGCAAGGCGAGACGCTGGGACGCACGCGGCTGGAGCCGGCGCCGGGCGCGGCATCGGCCCGTCCCGCGCAGACGGTATGCGTCGAGGTCGATTCGGCCGGTGTGCTGGAGCTTTACCGCGAGCGCCTGCGGGTGCCGGCGTAGGGCTGGGGCGGCCTGGGGGCACGCGCCGGGCCAGATTGGCGACAGTCAGCGCGTGAGCAGGGCCTGCGTGCAGCGCGCCTGCACGAAGGTGCCGCGCTCCTCGTCGAAGTCCCACTGCTCGACGCTGCAGTGGCTCGCGCCAGCGTCGGCGCTGGTGTCATGGCGCAGCAGGTTGACCGAGTTCGGCAGCCCGCCGCGCACGCGGTGCGAGATGGAAGTGCCGGCCTGCACCACCCACACCGCCCGCGCGCCGGCGTCCACACGGTCGCAGCGGGGGCGGTGCGTGTGCCCGCCCAGCAGCAGGTCCATGCCGGCCTCGGCCCAGACCGCCAGCGTGTCGGCGGGGCCACGCAGGCGGTGGGCGCGGTCGCCGGCATCGGCGGCGTGCAGCGGCTGGTGCGTGGCCACCACGCGCAGTTGCCGCGGCGAGGCCCGGCGCAGGCGTTGCGCCACGCGCTCCACCTGCGCGGGAGAGAGCTCGCCGCGCTCGTGGCGCCAGCGGCGCGTGGTCTTGACCAGCAGCAGCAGCAGGTCCTCGCGTTCGAGTTCGGGCTCCAGCTCGGGGCCGAAGGCCTGGCGGTAGCCGGCGTAGGGACGCAGCAGCCGCTCCACCACGTTGTAGAGCGGGATGTCGTGGTTGCCGGGCATGGCCACGGTCTGCGCGCCGGGCAGGGAATCGGCAAAGGCCCGCGCCGCGGCGAACTGGTCGCGGCGTGCGCGCTGGGTCAGGTCGCCCGTCCACACCACCACGTCGGGCCGCTCCTGCAGCGCCAGCTCTCGCAGCGCATCACGCACCGCCGGAATCTCGGCGCCGAAATGCGCGTCCGACACCTGCAACAGCACGCTCACTCGTCGCTCCGCTGCGGCGGCATCAGCAATTGCAGCGGGGTGGGCGAAACGGTGAAGGTCAGCGGCGTGCGCAGCTGCAGCACCTCGCCGTCGATGGCTACCTTCACGTGGCGTGCGCGATGCCCGCTGCCAGGCGACACCGTGAGGCGGCGGAAGGCGAAGTTCGCGATGTTGGCCGCGTCGCCCAGGCGGCCCAGCGCGCCACGCAGGGCCAACCCCAGCATGCCCAGGCGTCCCACGGGCCGCACCATCACGGCCGCCAGCGCGCCCTGGCCGGCGACGGCGGCCTCGGGCAGCCCCACCTGCTCTGCCTGCAGGCGGTTGTTGCCCACGAACAGCGTGGCCGTGCGCACTGTCAGGTTGCGCTCGCCCAGCTCCAGCTCCAGCGTCCACACGCGGTGCTGGCGCAGGATGGTGCCCAGCGCGGCCAGCACCGCGTTGAAGCGGTAGCGCCCGAACTGCTGCTTGAAGGCCTCGCGGTCCTGCAGGAGCTGCGGGTACAGCCCCAGGCTGGCATTGACCAGGAACACGCGGTCGTTTAGCAGCCCCACCTGCACCGGTTGCGGCCGGGCCGTGAGCAGCAGCCGCGCGGCCTCCTCGGTGGTAATGGGCAGGCCGTGCGAGCGGGCGAAGTAGTTGAAGGTGCCCTGCGCCACCACCCCCATGGGCCGGCCCGTGGGCAGCACCGCCTGGGCCACGGTGTTGAGCGTGCCATCACCTCCGGCTGCCACCACGCCGCCGTTTTGGGCCACGGCCCAGGCCACCGCGCGCGCGGCCACGTCCTGAGGCGATTGACTGCCGTCGATGCACAAGATCTCGTGGCGCCGGCCGGCCTCGCTCATTACCCGGCGCAGCGTGTCGAGGCGGGACTCGGTTTCCTCATGGCCCGAGCCGCAATTGACGACGAAGGCCAGCGGCAGCGGAGGGCTGCTGTCGTCGAGCGGCGCAGTGGCCGGCCGGGCGGAGTCCGCGGCAGTTTGCATGATGGCCGCCTATGGCAACGGGCATACCTGAAAACCGTCACAAGCCCGGCATGCCAATCCAATCCGTTTAACTGGTGAGACCCGGCGCTTCAAAAAGACAGGCAACGTGAGTGATAGATCACTTCTGGAAATGATCCAGAAATATTTCTTTCCATGGAATCAAGCCAAACTTACTGCACGATGCCTTCGATACAGGCAGGCACAAACACACGTTAAGGCATGGGGTTTCTACTGCATGTGCTCATGCGCAAAGTGCATCCAAGCGGCGGTCTCGTGCTTGAGACCGCGTTTGTGCCATTTCCAACAGGTCTGTCATCCATGGAATCCGCTGAAGTATTGGTCTGGGCTATGCGCCATGGGGCGCCCCGAGCTGCGCTTTGTGTATTGATTGCGGCCGCGCTGACAGGTTGCGGCGGTGGCGGGACGGAAATATCCGCATCCACGGCGTTGGAAGAAAGCGCCGCGATGGACGACTTGCCGGAAGACGATGTTGAGGCACCGGTGGATTTCGGCAGCGGCCCTGTGGCGGCAGCCGGTCCTCTGACTGAGACCATGAAGGCCCTGGCGGCCAGTGGCCAGCTGTCGGCCTCTTACAAGCCGGAGAACACCACGTCTGCGGCCTACAAGGCCGGTGCCTTTGGGCCGGCCTTCGCCTGGCCCATCATTCCGCTGCACATGGTGCTGCTGCCTGACGGCCGGGTACTGGCCTACGGCAGCGACGACAAGGGTGCCCAGGGCGCCAAGTTCCATTACTCCGTTTGGGACCCGGACTGGAACCCGTCGCTCCCCGGCGCGGACAGCTCAGCGTTCCAGTTGCTGTCCAACACCACCGGGACGGACCTGTTCTGCAACACCCAGCTCGTGCTGCCCAGCAACGGCCAGGTGTTCATGGCTGGCGGCGACCGCATCATCAATGGCGTGCGCAATTACGCGGTGGCAGACACGAATTTCTTCAATCCGGCCGACAACTCGCTGCGCAAGGAGCCTGGCTCCATGAAGTACCGGCGCTGGTACGGCACGGCAATTACGACCGAAAAGGGCGAAGTGGTGGTCATGGGCGGCCGTGATGACCGGTTTTACGGAGGCACCGCCACCAAGCCGGCAACGGAAGCCACCTATTCGCCCATTCCCGAGATTTACGTGCCGGGTTCGGGTTGGCGCACTCTGACGGGCGCACGCAGCGACGCGGCATTTGGTGAAATCAAGGGGAACTGGTGGTATCCGAAATCCTGGTTGACGCCCAACGGCAAGATTCTGACCATCACCAACGACGGCTATTTCTATTCTCTTGATCCGACCGGCTCTGGCTCGATCACAAAGCTCAATGGCAAATTGCAGGGCACCAATTACAACACCACGTCGCTGATGTATGCGCCGGGCAAGATCATGTCCATCCGCAACACGACCCAGGTGGCGCTGGTGGACATCAACGGCGCACAGCCCGTGATCAAGATCGGCGCACCGTTGAGCACCGCACGCAAATGGGGTTTCTCCACCGTGCTGCCGGATGGCAAGGTCTGGGTCAACGGGGGCTCGCGTAACGCCAACACGCTGGCGGATGCGGTCTACACCAGCGAGATCTGGGATCCGGCGACCGGCCAGTGGACGATGACTGCCAACGCCGAGAAGCCGCGCCTGTATCACGGCAACACCATGCTGCTGCCCAGCGGCGCCGTGGTGGTCGGCGGCGGCGGCGCCCCGGGACCGGTGCGGGGCCTGAATGCCGAGGTGTACTTCCCGCCCTATCTCTTCAACCCGGATGGCACCTACGCCACGCAGCCGGTGATCAACCAGGTGACGCCCAAGAACTTCTCCTGGTCCGACTCTTTCACCGTCCAAATGAGCACGTCAGCGAACGTGGAGCGTGTGGTGATGATCCGCACCGGCTCGTCCACGCACTCGTTCAGCAATGAACAGCGCCGCATGGAGTTGACCTTCACGCAGTCCGGGCAGACGCTGACCGTAAAGGCGCCAGGCAAAGCCACTGAAATGCCTCCTGGCTACTACATGGTCTTTGCACTCACAAAGAACCCCAAGGCCGGTGACGGGCGCTTGGTGCCTTCGCAGGCGAAGATCATCAAGCTTTCCTGAACCGGGTGGAGTCCCGCCGGGGTTTGGACGGCCCCTGTCAAGACAGACGCCGAAGTCCCCGGTTAGGGTGTTTCTCCTTGAACGCTATGCCCGTTGCGGCCCGCACCATCGGCGACCGGGCATGAGGGCCTGCTGCGGCAGGCTCGTGCGCTTCACTGTCCCTCGGACATTCGCGCCACCATGTCGCGGATCAGAAAGCCCGCAATACTGAAGCGGGGTGGAATGTCGGGCAAGGCATCCCAGGCGTACCAGGCGGCGTGCTCGATCTCTTCGGGCTGCGGCACGATCTCGCCGCCCGCCCACTCGGCCGTGAAAGCCACCATCAGGCTGTGCGGGAACGGCCAGCTTTGGCTGCCGAAGTAGCGCAGGTTCTTCACCCGTACTCCTACCTCCTCGGCCACCTCGCGGGCCACGCACTCCTCCAGCGTCTCACCCGGCTCCACGAACCCGGCGAGTGCGCTGTACATGCCCGGGATGAAGTGCGGCGCACGGGCCAGCAACAGCTGGCCCGGCCGCCACACCAAGGCCATCATGGCCGGGCTGATGCGCGGATACGCCGTGTGACCACACGCCGGACAGCGGCGTGATCGTTCCCCGGATTGCAGTTCCGTGGGGGTGCCGCATACCCCGCAATAGCGATGCGTGCGGTCCCACTCCAACACTTGAGCGGCCCGGCCAGCCAATGCGGCCAGCTCCGGAGGCAGCTGCATCATCGCCGCCCGTAGCGGCATGGTCCGGCAGCCGGGTAGGGCCTCCTCCACCGCCAGTGCCCAGCAGTGCTGCCCGTTGAGGAGCCCCAGATAGTGGCTTGCCGTTGCCAAGCGGGCGGGGGAGGGCGTTGGCTTCAGCGTCAGTTGCAGGCCGGAATCCTCCGGCACGACCAGTTCCTTACCGACGAAGACGAAGTGCCAAGCCGCTGTGAAGGCATCGCCGGGCGGTTGATGAGCAGGGATGAAATGCATGTCTGGTATGTGAGCCACAGGCGCCGGCAGCGTACCGCTTCGCCTGCACCAGGGACCGGTGCCGTCGCGGATGCCATTCTCAGAAGTCGATTCGTGTTCTTCGGCTCCAGCGCGACCCGGCGCCGTACCGCTCGCCAGGACTGGTAGCGCCCGATGCCATCACAACGAAAGGACTCCAGTCGGGATCGGCATGGACTGAGCGCTCTGTGGTGGTGGGAACATGACACTAAATGATTGATGCTGTGTCAGAGGTATCCGTGGATAAGCGTTGTTATCATGCTTGCATGGTCTATCAATTCATATTTATCATCTCGGTATTGCAGTTTTGCGTGTTGCAAAGCTGTTCTCATCAACCTTGATCAGATCCCATGCTGAATGTGCGAATATGTCAGCGAAGTAACTTGATTATTCAAGATGCTTTCGCTTTATGGGTGAAGGACGGATTGCTTGCTTCGTCGTTCCAAGCATTGGTGAGCAGGCACTTGTCGGTGTGATCACCGACAACTCGTGACCTGTTTCACAGCGCGCCGCTTTCGAGCTTGATTTCGGCTTGAACGCCGGCAGTCTGGTCCCGGATACGTTTTCCACGAGCTGCAGCAGCAGGCTCGCACATCCGGTAACAGCGGCACTCAACACAGACGTGGATTCGCCGAAAAGCTGAGCAACCGAAGGCTTCGAATTCGAAGTCACGTTAGGCGCAGTATCGGTATCCAGTATGGCCTGTTTACATTGGATAAGCAGGTCCGCACAACTGTGGCATTTCCATAACCACGCCGGAGCCAATCAAATAGATTTGGCGCGGATTAATTTTGTCAACCTTTTATTGGCACCATGCGGCTCTCTACTCAGCAACATCGAATCGCTCTGCTCTCGTCCCTGATGGCGACGGTTTTCCTGTCTGCCTGCGGCGGCGGTGATGAATCCGATGCAGTGTCCGGATCTTTCAGCACCAGTGAATCCGCTGTAGCCGAGGCCATCATCGGCGATACCCATGGCACCTTAGAATCCGCTGCGGCAGTGACGCCGACCTCCACCGGAACCTGGACCAAGATTGCCAACGAATGGGGTTATTTCACGCTGAGCACCAGCCAGTACGTGCGTTATGGTGCCGGTACCAAATGGGTCGGCAAATATATCAAGGGTAAGGCGCAGTGCATTAACGCTACCTTCGGTTCTGACCCCGTCCCAGGTGTGACCAAGCGCTGTGACGTCTACAAAGCCACAACGTCTGCACCGGCCCCCGCCCCGTCGCCTGCACCGGCTCCCGCCCCTGCCCCTGCCCCGTCTCCGGCCCCGGCCCCAGCCCCGGCCAACAGCACTGCGCTGCTGACCTGGAGCGCCCCAACTGGCTCAGTTGCGGGCTACCGCGTGTACTACGGCACCGCCTCGCGCAGCTATCAGCAAGTCAAGGGCAGCGGGTTGTACGTCACCAACACCACCTACACCGTGCCCTCGCTCACGAGCGGGAAGACCTACTACTTCGCGGTGACGGCCATCGACGCCTCCGGCAAGGAGAGCCCGTACTCGACCGAGGCCAAAAAGGTCATGCCCTGAAGCGGCTAACCAGCCGATCTTGAAGCACCGCCCGGTAGCGCACGCCGTTCTCGAAGAATCGCCAAGACCCTGAAATGAAGTTCAAACACTCCGCCCTCGTCCTCATCGCCGCCGCCAGCCTGCTGCCGGCCTTCGCCAGCGCCGCCGTGCACTACGTGCGCCCGGGCGCCACCGGCGCCAACAACGGCTCCGACTGGACCAACGCCTACACCGCGCTGCCGTCCACGCTGGTGCGGGGCG
>JAEYPG010000500.1 GCA_023410975.1 Pseudomonadota bacterium | reverse complement strand
GCCATGGCCAATGCTTTCTTCACCGAGCACAGCTTGGTCGGCACACGGCTGCATACGGAATTCTTCAAGCACCTGCCCGGGATCCTTACCGGGCTGGGGATCATCGGCACGTTCTCCGGGTTGATCTTGGGCTTGAAGGGCTTCGAGGTCACCGATGACGCGGCGGTGGTGCGCAATAGCCTGGCCACGCTGATCCAGAGCGTGGGAGGGGCCTTCGTCGTATCCGGCGTTGCCATCTTCTTCGCGATGCTGGTGACTTTCGCTGAGAAGCTGGTCATCAACCGCCGCTACGCGGAAATCGACCGCCTTTGCAGCCTCATTGACAGCCTTTTTGATGCGGGGGCGGGCGAGGAATATCTCAAGCGCCTGGTCGAGGCCTCGGAGACGTCCGCCACCCAGGCGATGCAGATGAAGGAGTCGCTGGTCACGGATCTCAAGCAAGTGCTTGAGGAGATGACGCAGCGCCAGGTTGCCGCGATGACGGCTACGAGCACGCAGCTCGGCTCGCAGATCACCGCCAGCCTCAGCGAAGGCCTGAAGGAGCCGCTGGATCGTATTTCGAACGCGGTGCAGACCGTAGGCGGCAACCAGGGCGAGGCGGTCAACAAGCTGCTGACCGACGTGCTCAGCAGCTTCAGCGAGCGCATGGAACAGATGTTCGGCTCCCAGATGCGCGGCATGAACGAGGTGCTGCAGCAGACGGCGCAGTCGATCCAGGCCACGGCCAGCCGCTTCGATCAGCTGGCCGAGCGGGTGGAGCAGGCGGGCTCGGGCGCGGCGGAGTCGATGGCCAAGCGCATGGAGGACCTGATGGCGTCGATGAACGCCCGCCAGAGCGAGGCCAACGCGCAGATGGCAGCCTTCATCGACGGCATCAAGCAGAGCATCGCGCACGGGCAGGGTGAGACGGCATCGGCCCTGGAGTCGATGCTCGCGCGCCTGGGCGAGGGCATGGATGCCATGGTGCGCCGACTGCAGGCCCAGGCCGAGGCCGACGCGGCCAGCAGCGCCGCCCGCCAAGCCGAGGCCGCCGAGCAGATGCGCCGCTCGATGCAGGAGCTGGCGGACAGCATGAAGGCGGTGGTGCATGAGCTGCAGAAGGCGGCACGCGACGCCGCGGGCGAAACCCAGTCCAGCCAAAAGGAGTTGGCGCAGCAGATGCGCAGCTCGATGCAGGAGATGGCCGACGGCATGCGCGCCCTCGTGCTGGAGATGCAGGCCGCGGTTGCGGCCAATGCGGGCGAGACCCGCGCGGGACAGCAGGCGCTGGCAGAGCAGATCGGGCACATGGTGCAGGAGCTGGGCATGGGCATGCAGGCCCTGCTGGAGCAACTGAAGGCCGAGACCGCCAGCAGCGTGGGCGGCGTGCGCGAGAGCCAGCAGCAGGTGGTGGAACAGATGCGGCAGATGGTTCAGGAACTGGCCGACAGCACGCGCTCCCTGGTACTGCAGCTGCAGGACGAGACCGGCAAGGCGGTTGGTGGCGCGGGCAAGCAGCTGCAGGAGCAGGCCGCCGGCATGCGGGCCATGGTGCAGGAGCTGGGCGACAGCATGAAGGAGCTGGTGCAGCGCCTCGGAGCTCAAGTCATCGAGCAGGGTGACCACAACAAGGCCGGGCAGCAGGAGCTTGCCGACGGCGTGAAGGCGCTGCTGCAGCAACTGCAAGGCGTCGTGGCCGAGACCGGCGCAGGCAACCGTGCGGGCGTGGAGGCACTGGCACAGCACATGCGCGACACGGTGGCGGCCCTGGCCACAGACATGAAGGCCCTGGTGCAGCAGCTCCAAGCGGCAGCGCGCGACGACACCGAACGCAGTGGCGTGGAGCGGCAGCGCAGTGCCGAGGCGATCCAGCGATTGCTGTCCGACCTGTCGCTGCGCATCGGCGAGCTGGTGGAACGCCTGAAGGAGCAGATCGCGGCGGCTGGCCGTCAGAACCAGGAAGGTCACGCCGAGCTGGCCAAGCTCTACGCCACCTGGGCTCAGGCGCAGAAGCAGGACATCGAGCGCCTGACGGGCGCGGTGAGCAGTGCCAGCCAAGGCATGCGCGACGCGGTGGACAAGCTGCAAGTGGGTGCCAGCAGCAGCATCGAGCGCATGAACACGGGCGCCGAGAAGCTGCAAGGTGCGGCCGAACGGCTGGGCGATGGCCTGGACAGCATCCGTTCCGCCACGGCCGGGCTCGACACGACCGCGCACAGGTTCGTCCAAGCGGGCGAAGGTCTGGGGCAAGCGCTGGGTGCCACGCAGCAAGTGTTGGCTGATCAGCGACAGGTGCGCGACGCCTTGGCAGCCATGGTCGCGGACCTGAACGCCACGGTGGATAACGCCAAGCGCGAGGCCAGTCTGACACGGGATCTGGTCGAAGGTTTGGGCGTTGCCAGCCAGCGCCTGGTGGATGCACAGCGCACGGCCGAGAACTATCTGGATGGCGTCAGCGACGTGCTGGCTCAGGCGCATACCGAGTTCGCCGCGAACCTCACCAATACCTTGCGCACCGGCAATGCCCAATTCCATCAGGAGCTCTCACAAGCCGTGAACCTGCTCAAGGGCTCGATCCAGGAACTGGGCGATGCACTGGAGCAACTGCCCTCGGCGGCTTGAGCGCAACGGAGCTGAACGATGCTGAGTCTGCGCATGAGCACGCCCCGACACGCGCGCGAGGAGGGCGAGAGGCCGTTCTGGATCTCGTTCTCCGACCTGATGTCGGCGCTGATGGTGCTGTTCCTTGTGGCGCTGAGCGTGGCGCTGCTGGCGGTCACGAAGAAGATCTCAGACGAGGAACGCGACGAGAAGGAGCGCTCGCAGGAAATCAGCGAGTTGGTCAAGGAGATTGAAGCGATCGCCAAGGACCTCGGTGGGAACGTCATCGGCACCACCATTGACTTCGGCGTGAAAGGCCGCTTCGAACGCGAGGGGCAGAACACGCTGTCGGCAAACCAGCGAGAGGTGCTGATGGAGTTCACGCCCAGGCTGCTGAATCGGCTGCGCACGCCTGATGGTGCCAAGTGGTTCAAGCGGGCCGTGGTGGAGGGCTACGCCAGCCAGAGCGGCAAGTACCTCTTCAACCTGAACCTGAGTCTGGAACGCAGCGAGCGCGTGCTGTGCGAGCTGTTGCGCGAGCAGCCCGGTGGAAGGCAGCTCTCGTTTGAAGATCGCCAGCTGATAGCTACACGCTTCTTCGTGGGCGGTGCTTCGTTCAACTCGCTGCGGACAACCGCCGAGGACAGCCGCCGCATCGAGTTCAAGCTGGAATTCAAGTCACGGCAGGAACTCAAGGATGAACAGGCCCATCCCGCGCCGCCCGTGAACGAGCAGGCGCTGGCCCAGGCACTCGACCCCAAAGAGCGATGCCCGATTCAAGACCGTTAGACCGGCTGCGCGGCCTGCTGGCCGCCGACTTCTCGGCCAACCATGCCAGCCATGCCACGGCCTGGGGTGATCCCAAGGCCATGAGCAACGTGCTTCGGGAGCTCAAGCGCAGTCTCGGCGGCGGCAATGGGCTCGACGTGCCGCAGCGCGACGTGCTCGTCGACGCCGTGCGCGAGTTCGGACGCCGTCGCAAGGCCGCCAACTTCAGACAGCTGAAGTACGTCTGCTACGGCGTCACGCTGCCCGTGGAGGCCACGCAGTGGCGGATCATTGACCGGGCGGAGGTGTTTGATGCGTTGCTGCACGAGGTGAAAGGCCAGGAGTCGGGCCCCCGCCAGTTCCGCCGCTGCTACCAGGGACTACTCAGCGGCTACTTCGGCTTTGACCGGCACAACAAGTCCGAAGGCGCGGCTACCGGCAACTGGCTGTCGCTGCGCGGCTTCTTGGGCGAGAAGCTGGAGCCTCTGCTGAAGGTTTCCAGGCAGCGCAATCAGATGCCGCAGTGGCTGCAGACGTTGGACGAGCACCGCAACCTCCTGCATGACGACCCGTGCAGCCGCTATGCCAATGCCCTCAAGCAGGGCCACAGCGAGGAACTGCGGCAGGTCTGCGCCGGGCTGGGCATTGAGAACACCTCCTGGGTCTGGGAGGAGGCACTGCTGGCTTACGTGCGCTCGGTTGTGAATGGACAAGACGCGGCCTTCAAGGCGGGCCTGAGCGGCGTGATGGAGCTCGTCAACGACCGGGCCGAGTGGCGGCTACCGCCTTCGGTCGCCACGCGCGCCACGGCCATGACCGTCGCGCGCTACGCCGACTGCGGCGACCAGCCGGAGCATCCGGTGCTGCGCGACACCTGTCTGCAGCGCATTGGCAATCCCTGGCTGGAACGCACGGCCTGGGATGCCCACGTGCGGTATGAGCCGGCAAGGCAAATGATTGAAAGCTGGCTCAAGCGCCGGCTTATCAAGGACTTTTTCGAACTGCTGTCGCACGACGGCGCGGCGGACCCGCGCCGCCTGAATTACTGGCTTGAATGGGAGCCGCTTATCACGGACATGTGGTTCGTGCTGGGTGGAGACGCGCGCCGCAACAAGAGCAGCGCGTTCATGGAACTGCGCAAAAGAATGTCAGGGCGCGAACGCTGGCTGGATGGCAGCGACGACGGCAATAACGCATTCGTCATGCGCATCGGGCCATTATTGGTGGTCGAATTCGGCATGACAGGCAATGCGTGCTACGCCTATGACACCAGAAACCTCGATATCAATCTTGAACGCCGGTGGTTGGCGCTGACGGAGCTAAAGCAGCGGCGTCACGCATCGTTGAAGGCCTGGCTGAGCCATAACGGCAGTTGGGAGCCAAGATTCGATGCAGAGTTCCGCAAGCTGGTCGGCACGCTACCGCGCGATCTGAAAAAGAAAATTCACAAGGCTGGCGCAGCCAAGCGGGTAGCGCAAGTTGAAGCAGGCGTTGGCACTGCGCCATCTGCGCATCAGCGCGGCAGCGGGGTGCCCATACATGGCGGTCACACCAGAGGCCCGGACGATGGAGGCAGCAGCGCCATCGGGCAAAAGTCGATTGCGAACACCGGGTCAGAAGGGAGACAGCAGGACAAGGCCGCCACGCCTTTCTACTGGCCGGCATTCAGGCGGCCCGATGAACCTTTACAGGTGTCTGCCTCGCAGGAAGAATCCACGCGTCATCCAGCGATGTCGGATTCGCGAAAGAAACCCACATTGACAAATAGTCGGATGACCACGGTGCTGGAGCTGTGCGTGCAGCACGGAGTGAAATGGGAAGACAATCGTTCAAAAGGCGGGGCGTTCTGGGTGCTCCTGCAAGACCGGGATAAGAGTTCCATATTTGCTTCGGTGCTGGATCTCTACGGATTCCATTACAAGCATGGCAAGGGATTCTGGTTCGAAAAAGAAGGCTGATGATGCTGAAGTCGTTTTTTCGCAAGTCTTCAGTGGTGGAGCCGGCTGCTGTTGGAGTCGTCGTGCAGCCCACTTCTGATTTTCTGCCTGACGGTATTGCCTACAAGGCTCCAGCGGGGATATCTGCCTCCGAATGGTTGTCGTCGCCCTTCGGACATCCGGAGAGGGCAGACCTTGGCGCGCGCCTGGGGCAGCTTTTTACCGAAGGCCATGTGCAGTTGCACGAAGACCATGTGCTGCTGCCCTGGAGCAGCGCGTATGCACTGATGCGTGATCCGGAGCTGCAGGGTTATCGCGATGCGCTGGACATTCCCTCCGACTCGCCGGCACGGCCCAGGTTGGTGAACCGCGGCGCCTTGGTGGATGCAGATTTCTCGGTGCAGATCGCGGAATGGGTCGATCCACAAGGCCGTGCCGTGCAGCCGGCACCCCGGCTTGTGGGCGCGGTACTGGTGTCGGGCCCGCAAGCCACGCTGTTGCCCGAGCCCGTCCATCAACTGCTGCAAGAGCTGCAGCGTTTCCATGCCACGCCGCCGTCGCAGCGCGACAAGGCGTTCAAGGAGCTGAGCTTCGGGCGCATGCGCAAGCTGGCGGCTCGCACCGGCAGCCCGATGTCGGATTACGTCGCGCGCACCATCGTGCTGACACCCGAACGATTGCAGTTGGCGATGCGCCGCAGTGGAGAGGGTGACGGGAAGACGGTGGAAGTCATTCCAGGCTTCGAAGAGGCGCCCGGGCGCTGGCTGGAGATGTTCGACCGTCTCCCGCTGCAGAACAGCTACGACGTGCCCGATGGTGCCTCGCTCGTGCGCGTCGTGCCTGCGCCTGAGGTGAAGGCCGTGCTGGCCGAGATCAAGCGCATGCCGGGGCGGCGTGCTTCGGGAGCCCGTGCCGAGGCCTTCGTGCGCAATCCCTTCGCCGTGCTGGGCGAGCAGGCCCAGGCAGTGATCGAACCCGAGCAGTTCGAGGCCGCGCGTGAGGCAGCGGGTATTCGCTTCGAGCGCTTCACGCCACGCGTCGGCCAGGATGAGCATGGCCAGGTGTTGCAGGTGGGCTTGTTGATCGAGTCGCTCGGCAACGAAGCCGCCGAGGCCACGCTGGAGTGGTTCGGCTCGCCCCTGGAGCTGGGCGAGTTCACCGACAAGCTGCAGCGGCGGATTGACGCCGGCGCCCAGTGCTGTACGTGGCAGGGCTATGAGCTGGAGATCTTGGGCGACACCGGCGACCATCTGGCGCAACTGGAGCATTGGCTGCACCTGTGGCGGCATCCGCCGGAATGGTCCGCGGCCGAGGTGCTGGACCTTGGAAACTACTCGCAGCGCGTCGAGGCTATCGGCGTCGAGCAACCCTTCGTAGTGCCCGTCATCGTCCATGACGATGAAAGCAACGACTGGTTCGAGGACAACGTCCAGATCGGCCTGAAAGTCAGGGAAGAGCCAGGAGGCGTACTGACGACAGTGCCGTTGAGCTTCGGCGACATCCCGTCGCTGGAGAGCGCAGTGCAGGCCGCTGAGGTCGCTGGTCAGGACAGCGTGCAGTTGCCGGGGCTGCGTCAGCCGGTGCCCATAGCCGAGGCTCGAGCCGCGGTGGACGCGCTGTTGAAGGCCCGAGAGCAGCTCAAACCCAAGGACAGCGGCTCGGGGGGCGGGCAGCCGCTCGCATCATCCAAGACGCGACTGGTCATCAAGCGCAACCTGGAGGGCGTAGATTACACCGAGCAGCGGGCGCACGCGCTGGAGATGCCGGAAGGTGCCCAGCCGCTGCTGCCTGCCGCGCTGAGAGCCTCGGTCAAGCTCAAGTCCCACCAACACGTCGGCATCGCTTGGCTGCAGCACCTCTGGAGCCTTTCGCCCGAGCATTGCCGCGGCACGGTGCTGGCCGATGACATGGGCCTGGGCAAGACGCTGCAGCTGCTGACCTTCATCGTCTCCTGCTTCGAGCGCGAGCCGGAGCTGCCTCCGGCGCTGGTAGTGGCGCCTGTGGCGCTGCTGGAGAACTGGCGCAACGAGTTGGAGAAGTTTTTCGTACCCGGCACGCTGCCGCTGCTGATGCTCTATGGCGAGACGCTGCGCAACCTGCGTGTTTCGCGCCACGAGCTCGATGAGGAACTGCGCGACAAGGGCATCACGCGGCTGCTCAAGAAGGGCTGGATCGGCGACGCCCGGATCGTGCTGACCACGTACGAAACCATGCGCGACCTGGAATTTTCGCTGGCGGCGCAACCCTGGTCGGTCATGGTTTGCGACGAAGCCCAGAAGATCAAGACGCCCGCAGCGTTGGTGACGCGCTCGGCCAAGAAGCAGAAGGTGCGCTTTCGCATCGCCTGCACCGGCACGCCGGTGGAGAACACGCTGGCCGACCTGTGGTGCCTGTTCGACTTCGTGCAGCCCGGCATGCTGGGCGCGCTCGCCCAGTTCTCGCGCACCTACCGCCAGCCCATCGAAGCCAAGACCGAGGAGCAGAAGGCCAAGGTGGAGGAGTTACGGGCCATCATCCAGCCGCAGATCCTGCACCGCAGGAAGACCGACGTCGCCAAGGACCTGCCGCCGCTGGCCGAGGACGAGGCCTGCAAGCGGCTGCCCATGTCGCCGTTCCAGCTGCGCCTGTACCAGGGCGCCCTGGCGATGCTGCGCGCGCAGCGGGAGAGCAACCCCTCGGCACAGTTGCAGACGCTGCTGGCCATCAGGCAGATCTGCTCCGACCCGCATGGCTACGCTGAGCCCAAGGGGCGCGACATCGAGGTCACGCGGCTGGTGAACGAGTCGCCAAAGATGGGCTGGCTGGCTGATCGACTCAAGGCGCTCGCCACAGAGGCTGATGGCAACCACAAGGTGATCGTGTTTTGCGAGTTCCGCGAGCTGCAGCTGACGCTGCAGCGCGTGATCGCAGCGTTCTTCGGCTTCGCGCCGCATATCATCAACGGCGACACCTCGGCGGACCCGAAGGCGGCGGTGAACCGGCAGAAGCTCATCGACGATTTTCAGCGCCGCCCAGGTTTCGGCGCCATCGTTCTGTCGCCGCTGGCGGTGGGTTTCGGCGTCAACATCCAGGCCGCGAACCACGTCGTGCACTTCACGCGCACGTGGAACCCGGCCAAGGAGGACCAGGCCACCGCGCGCGCCTGGCGTATCGGCCAGGATCGGCCCGTGACGGTGTACTACCCGGGCGTGGTCAGCACGAGCTTTCCCAGCTTCGACGTGACGCTGGACAAGCTCCTGACGCGCAAGCGCAGCCTCGCGACGGACATGCTCAACGGCTGCAGTGACCTGAAGGTGGCGGACTTTGCCGATTTCACCTGATGCAGGCGGGATGTCCCAAAGGTTCCGGTACGAGTGGGGGTGGGGCTGCTGCCAGATTTGGCGAAGGACGTGCGGCAGTTGGAGGCATGGGCTGGAGTGCCGCCAAGACCACGATGGGCCCGGACTGAACCAAACGGTCAAGCGGGCCTCAATCTGCCGCGCCGGCCCCGGCTGCTGGCTCGGCCTCATCAAACAGTGTGCACTACTGGACTGAAGCAGGCACCGGCGCCCTGCCGACCTCCGGCGTGGTGGCACTGCGCGCCAGCGCGAACCAAGCGAGCAGTGCGATCAACCCAAGCACGGCTGCAGCCATAAGTGCCCGAGCATTCAATGGCCTCTGCACAGACTTCGCGGTGGAGGACCGGGGCAGGAGTTCTGTGGGATTCGATGACCCCGCACCCGTGAGGGCCTCAATGCCGTCGAGCTCAAGCTTGCTGTCCGGGTTCACCAACAAGGCCAAGGAGCCTTGCGGCGTGGCAAGTGACTGGGCTTCGTCTCGTGCCCGAATCAAGTTCAGCAACGCTGCCAAGCCCTGGCACTCGTTGCTCACCAGGCGCTGCACCCGCGCCACAAGAGCATCCCGTCCTTGCGGAAGGTTCGCAGGCGCTATCCACTTCGCATCGGTCTGGTCTGTCCGGGCCCGTGCCGAGGCAGCCACGTACACCGACAAGGCTGCCTGCACCCGTTGGGAGACTTCCTCCGCGACAAGGGGATCGTCCACCAGCAGATCTTCGATCTCCTCGTCGCCCTTGAAGCAATCGTCCAGCACTTGGCCTAGATTTGGCAGTTTGCCGGCACCCGGCTCCAGCAGACAGGCCTGCGTCAGTGCCAGGATGCTTTGTGCATCGTTCTCCACCACCACCGTATAGCGGATGATGGTGCCGACACGGTCCAGCCGCTTCGGCGACTCGATGCCGCTGAAGCAACCTTGCAGCTGGTCCTTAACGCGCCGGACGATCACCGTCGGCCGCTCGAACGCTGTTTGGCGGCCGTATTCAGACCACCAGCGCTCCGCCGGCGCCGCGCCAAGGAACGAATAGTCGGTGCGCCGAGTGCGGGTTCGGAGGTAGATGGTCATGGCGATCAAAGCTTTTGCAGGCGCGAATCGCGCGGGAAGCTGGCCATGGCCTGCAAGGCTTTTTGCAGCGCCTCCACTTGCCGGAGTTGCGCCTGCAGCTCGGCATAGAGCTGCTGTGCGTGCTCCTGTCGGCGCTTCGTTTCCCCATTGAACCGGTTCCAGATATCGTGCAGGAAGCCTTCGCTGCGCTCAGCCCGCTCGGCTGCCGCGTCAGCGCCGCCCCGCGTTGCCTCGGCGAGTGCGCGGGCCCGCTCACCCGCGAGGCTGAGCGCCTCGGCACACAGCATTGCCATCAGCGAGTCGGCACCCTTGGAGCGCAGCTCACCCGGCTTGATGACGCGAAACATCGTTGAGAAGATGAAGTCGCCCGGCGTGCGGCTGTCCTCCTCCCATTCGGCGCTGATCAGTTCCGCGCAGCCCAGCGTGTCGATCGGCGCATATGCGATCTGGACATGCGGGGCTTCCCCTTTGACGGTCGTGATCACAGTGGCATAGACCTGCCGGACGCGCTCGAGCAGGCGCCGGGACGCATTGCGCAGGCCGCCGTTGTCCGCGAAGTAGGTCTCGCACTTGACCGGACACAGCAGCAGCGTGGCTGGCTCGGCAGCGTGCTGGTTGCGCCCCTTGGCCCACATGCGCACGACTTTCTTGACTTGAGCCACGGTCAGCAATTTGTCCAACGCTTGATCGTGCTCATCGGTCTGCGTCTCCATCAGCAGCGTGGCATCGATCGGCACCAGCATCACCCTGCTGGATTCGATCCACGCCTGGCACTCTTTCCAGCGTGCGACATGTTCCGCGAGCTGGCTGGTCACCCATGCCCCGGGAAAATCAAGCACTTCAAATCTCACGCTGGCGGCGCCGTTGCCGGGTTCCAGGCGCAGCTTGAATTCGAAAGGATCCTCGGTGCCTCTGACGGCCTGGTTCCTGAACCGGCCGGATCGGATGGCGCCCTGCAACTCGTTGTCGTGCTCGTCGATTTTGGCCTGGGTCGCGCTGTCGTCGGCCTCGATGCGGGTGGGCGAGCCCTCCAGCATGCGCTGCGCATCGCGCAACATGGTGGCGATCAGCGAGGTCTTGCCAACCCGTGACGGCCCGATGATGCCGATCTTGAAGTCGAGACTGGTCTGCTGGCTCATGCGGCGGCTCCCTCAATCTTTTCCAATTGGTCCTGCACCGAGGCCAACGCGTGGCGCACGCGGTTGACGCGCAAGCTCGACTGCTCGGCAGCCTGGAACTCTCCCGGCCAAATGTCGTCCCGGAACGAGCGGCCCAGGCGCGCGAATTCCAGCTCGGATTGGCCCGAGCGGATCAGCGTGTCCTCGAACTGCTCCAACGCCGCGTGCAGCACGAGGATCGGCGTGGTTGCCTCCTCCGTCAGTGACTTGAAGGTACGGTAGGTGGACTGCGTCGCCAGCTCGCTCATCACGTGGAACAGCTGGTCCGCGCCCATCTCGCTGACTTCGACGGTGACCTGCGTCTCGTACTGCTCCGTCTCGCGGCTGAGTACTTGCAAGCTCAGCTGGTCGAGCTCGCGGCGCACGCGCGGGTGCAGCTGCGTCCGGTAGTCCAGGCGCAGGCCCAGCAGATCGTCGATGGCCTGTGCCAGCGTGGGGCATGGTTCCGCCGCCTCCCGCAGGCAGCGCGTCAGGCGCTCCAGCGCCGAGCGGCCCTCCTGTCCTTCCAGCAGGCCGCTCAGATGGTGACCCAGCAGCGACGCAACCTCGCCCCAAAGTGCATGCACCCGCTCGCCCAGATACGTGTCCAGGGTGCAGAACCTGCCGCTGATTTCCACCCGGATGCGGTTGAACTCGTTGCCCGTGAAACGTGCGCTGTAGCCATCGACACGCATCTGGCGCAGCGCCCGGGCACACCAGGCGTCCTTGCCCTCGCCGAAGCCGCTGTCGATCCAGGATTGGATGTTCCGTCGAGCCGATACGAGCGCTTCCAGATACGCCTTATCCTGCTTGGCCAGGATGGCGGCCTTGCGCAGGCTGCCGACCGAAGCACCCAGTGTCTGCGCAATGTCCTTCTGCAGCTCGGCACTGCGCCGCAGCACCTCCTCGATGCTGCTCACGCTCGACGGCTTGTTGGCCGACAGCAGGAGCTGCAGCGCCTTGACCGGCTCGCCGATGGCCAGCACATGCGCGTTGCACTCTCTGCGAGTGCCGGCAAGGATTTCCTCGTCCATCGCGGGCAGCCGCTGCGCCAAGTGGTCCAGCAGCGGGGTCAAGACTTTGCGGGAAACGGCCTGGGAGTCGGTCGCATCGGCTTCGAGCACGCGCAGATGCAGGCCGTCACGGCCTTCGTTGACCTTGCGCTGAATGTCCTCACGCATACCCGGCAGGCGCTCTCCGTCCTGTGCGCTGTCGTTGAGGAGCAGCGTGACGAAGTCCCGCCGCTGGCTCACGAAGCCGCGCGCGCGGTCCAGCAGGTCAATGGCCCTGGCATCCTCGCTCGTCCAGTACGCCATGCCCTCCGAGGGACGCTTGACCATCAGTACCGCATCGACGTCGTTCTTCAGACCGTTGACGTGGTGCTCCTCGGCATTGGCGGCCACCTCGCCCAGGCCAGGCAGGTCAATGATGCCCAGGTGGTCTACTTGCGCATGCGGGAACGGGCATTCGATGCGCACTTCCCGCACGGCCAGGTAGCGGCGGGCGCAGTCAGGCGTACCGGCTTCGTTCCAGCGCGGATAGGCCACATAGGGGCGCAGCTGCTCCAGGCCGATCGTGCGCTCGCCACCCGTGAGGTCTGCCTCGTAGGACCAGAGCGAGGCCTGCATCTCGTCACGCAGGCGACCCAGGATCGTGATGCTGCTGTGGCGCTGCTGCACATCGGGCGCCAGTTCATTCTCCGATCGCGGATACGGGAACGTCTTGAATTCGGCCACGCTGGTGGGCAGTTGCGTGATGCCCAGTTCGTCGTGGTACGGCTTGAGCACCTCGTCGCGGAACGACTCGAAAGAGTGCAGCGTCAGGCGCGCTCGTGCGCCCGCGCTGGAGTGGACGATTCGGCTGCGCACTGCCGTAACCGGCAGGCCTGAGCCCGTTGGGATCTGCTCGTCGCTGAGGCCGGAAAGCTTCTGCAGCAGTGTGCTCTTACCAACCCGTGCCCGTCCGCTGACACCGATGTTGATCGTGTCGCGCGAGAAGCGGCCTGCCAACAGGTGCAGCTTGCGGCTCGCCTCAGCGGCATGGACCTGCAGGGCAGCCGCGTCAAGCGACCGCAGGGCCTGACAAACCTCCTGGGGAGCTTGGGGATGATTGCGCAGCTCCTGTGCTGCAAGTTCTAAGGCCCGGAGGTCCTGGGCGATCCGGTCCCATTGCTCGATGGCCGCTTGCACAGCGGGCAGCCTTGCACGGCGCCGCTCGAGGATGCCGGCTATCTGTTCACGCACGTCCACTTTATTCCCTTCCACCGGTTTGCCGGTCAATTGAATTGCGCTGCTTTCAGGTTTGTGCGTGACCATCACACCCCGAACCATTCGCGCAGCTTGATATCCGTCAGGCGCTTGACGTTGTCGTCCACGTACATCGCCACCGTGCCCAGCGC
>JAEYPG010000574.1 GCA_023410975.1 Pseudomonadota bacterium | reverse complement strand
CGCCACGACCTCACCGAGGGCCTGCGGCTGTCGCAGCCGGACCTGGACAAGATCCGCTGGAAGAACGCCTGCGAGCTGCTGCACCTGGACCCGGCCAAGCTGGGCCGGCCCGCAACGCAACCGGCGGCGACGCCTGCGTGATGTTCCTGCATGGCACTTGCGACGTGGTCCCTGCCTGGCCCCAGGCATTGCCGGCTTGTCGGGCCCGGCAAGCGCATGGTGCCGTGCCTGAGCTCCTGGCTCGCGCGCGGGCGGGCTGGCCTGGCGAGCCGGTGCAGGCGCCCTGCGTCGGGCGGACGGTGCCCTGAGTCATGGTTCGGCTCACCCGGAACCAGGCCTTCGCGCTGGTGCTGCTCACGCTCTTCTGGGGCCTGAACTGGCCCGTGATGAAGGCCGCCGTGACGACGTATCCGCCGATGAGCTTTCGTGCGCTGTCGATGCTGCTGGGGCTGCCGTGCCTGGCACTGGGCCTGCGGCTGCTCCAGGTGCCTTTCGCCGTGCCGCGCCGGCACTGGGGCGAGCTGGCGCTGCTGGCAGTGACGAACATGGTGGTGTGGCACGTGGGGCTCATGCTGGCGCTGCCGCACCTGAGCTCCGGTCGGGCCGCCATCCTGGGCTATACCATGCCGGTGTTCTCGGCGCTGTGGGGCATGGCCCTGTGGCGCCAGCGTCTGGGCGCGCGTCAGGCACTGGGGGTCGCGGCGGCAGGTGCGGGCGTGCTGCTGCTCCTGTGGCACGAGGTGGCACGCCTGAGCGGTGCCGTGGGCGCAGCGGCGACGCTGCTGGCTTCGACGGCGGTATGGGCGCTGGGCACCCAGCAGCTGCGCCGCTCGCGGCTGCCCGCACCGACGCTGGCCATCGCCTTCTGGATGACGACGCTGACCACGCTCGTCGTGTGCGTCATCGCGGCGCTGACCGAGGCGCCGCGATGGCGAGTGCCCTTGGCGCTGGAATGGTGGGCCATCATCTACAACGCGGTGTTGATCTTTGGCTTCTGCCACGCGGCGTGGTTCCAGCTCGCACGCGCGCTGCCGCCCACGGCCTCCAGCGTGAGCATCTGCATGATCCCGGTGCTCGGGCTGTTGTCCGGGGCCGGTCTGCTGGGTGAGCGGCTGCACTGGCAGGACGGTGTGGCCGTGGGACTCATCGTGCTCGCCATCGGGACCGTGCTGTGGCCCCCGCGCGTGCACGTGGCGGCAAAGCCCTGCGAGGCCTGAATGGAGCGAACCGAAGCTGCAAAGCCAGGGCGCACGGCGCGCGAGAGCTTCAGCGCAGCGCTGCTGGCGCTCATCACCTGCCAGGTCGGCCTGCACGCCTGCACGCAGGGCGTGCGCATGGCCGCGCCACTGCAGGCCTTGGGTGCGGGGCAGGGTGAGTGGTCCGTCGGCGTGCTGCTGGCGCTGTTCGCCGTCTTCCCGGCCCTGTTGGCCGTGGCCGCAGGACGCATGGCCGACCGGCACGGTTACCACCGGCCCGTGCACCTGGCAGGCACGCTGTCGCTGCTCGGCGCGCTTGCGGCCGCGGTCTCCGGCCACTATCTCGTGCTGTGCCTGGCCGCTGCGATGTGCGGCGCGGGATCGGGCTTCGGCATGGTGGCGATCCAGCGCACAGGCGGGCGCCTGGCGCACGACCGCACCGAACGCATGCGCATCTTCAGCTGGATCGCGCTGGCCCCGGCTGTCGCCGGACTGATAGGACCACTGCTGGCCGGCACGCTGATCGACGCGCTGGGCTTCCGGGCGGCCTTCGCCGCGCTGGCAGTCCTGCCCGCTGCCACGCTGGTGGTGGCGCAGGCAGTGCCGCGTGAAACAGGCCGGGTGGCCGACGCGGCCGACACGCGCCCGCGCCCAGCGTGGGAGTTGCTGCGCGACGCGCGTTTCAGGCGGCTGCTGTTCATCAACTGGCTGGTGTCGGCAAGCTGGGACGTCTTTGGCTTCGCGCTGCCCATCGTCGGCCATGCCCACGGTCTGAGCGCCTCGGCCATCGGCGGCGTGCTGGCGGCCTACGCGCTGGCCTCCATGGGCGTGCGGCTGCTGATTCCGCTGCTGGCGCACCGCCTCTCGCGGCGGTTGATGATGGTTGGCGCCCTGTCGGCCGTGGCGTTCGTGTACGCCGTGTTCCCGCTGCTGCAGGGCGCCTGGGCCATGGGCGTGGCTGCCGCGGTGCTGGGCCTGGCACTGGGCACCATTCAGCCTGCCATCCTGGCCAGCGTGCATGACATCGCGCCGCCTGAGCGCCAAGGAGAGGCCATGGCGGTGCGCTCGATGAGCGTGCATCTGTCCATGGCGCTCACGCCGCTGCTGTTCGGCGTCGCCGGCAGCGCCATCGGCGCGGCCACGCTGTTCTGGCTGATGGCAGCAGCACTGGGTGCCGGCGGCTGGCAAGCCCGTGCCATGGGCACCGCAGACGAATCCACCAGAGGAGAGAACCGATGAGCAACGTGAAGATCACCGCGCTGAAGAATGGCCCATTGAAGGTCGAGGGCGTGATCGAGCTGTTCAACGTCGACGTGCCCGTGCCCACCTCGGGCGCCGCAGTGTTCCTGTGTCGCTGTGGCGCGTCGAGCAAGAAGCCGTTCTGCGACGGCACGCACTCGAAAGTCGGCTTCCAGGCTGCCGCCGCGGCGGTGCCCGAGAGCAAAGAGTAAGGCAGGAGACACCATGAAAGCAGCCATCATCACCGAGCGCGGCGCAGCGCCGCAGGTCGGAGAGTTTCGTGAGCCCACGGCGCAGGACGGTGCCGTGCTCATCGACGTCGACACCGCCGGCCTGGGCGGCTGGGACACGCTGGGCGCGTACCGCCTGGGCGTGAGCTTTCCCTGCGTGATCCGGGGCGAGGGTGTGGGCCGGCGCGTGGCGGACGGCCAGCGCGTGTACTTCGGCGAGCGCTCGGTGCAGCCCTTTGGCGCCTGGGCCGAGCGTACGCTGGTACCTGCCGAGGAGGTGTGGGAGGTGCCCGACGACGTGGACGATCGCACGGCCATTTCCATGGGCATTGCCGCCACGGGGGCCATCGTGCCGCTGGAGCAGGCGCACATTCAGAAGGGCGAGAACGTGCTGGTGCTGGGTGCCACCGGCACGCTTGGACAGATTGCGCTGCAGCTGGCACGCCACTTCGGTGCCGGGCGCGTCGTTGGCGCCGCACGCTCGCAACCGGCCCTGGCCCGGCTGCAGGAGCGCGGCATCGCGGACGCCGTGGTCCAGCTCGGCGGCCCAGACGATGTCGCCGCGCTGAAGGAAGCGTCCAATGGCGGCTTCGACGTGGTGCTCGACCTGGTGTGCGGCCAGCCATTGCTGTCCTCGCTCAAGGCCACGCGCTGGGGCGCTCGCATCATGACCGTCGGTACCGGGGCAGGACGCCAGATCCAGCTGGACATGGCCGACTTGCTGTTCCGCACCCTGTCCACCGTGGGCACCGGCCAGCGCCCTCCGGCCGACCGGCGCGCCATCTGGGAGCGGCTGCTCGAGCTGGCGCGCAGCCCCGGCATCGTGCTGGAATACGCCGACTACACGCTGGACCAGGCGGCCCAGGCGTGGGCCGCACAGCTCAGTGGTCCGCACGCCAAGATCGTGGCAACTGTCTCCCCGCACGGGCGCCGTTTCGCATAAGGCGCGTCCGAGATGAGCACCCCGGCCGCGGTCGTGCAGCACCGCGGGATGATCACGCTGTCGCTGATGCTCGCGACGGTCATGCAGGCGCTGGACACCACCATTGCCAACGTGGCCTTGCCGCACATGCAGGGCAGCCTGCAGAGCTCGCTGGACCAGATCAGCTGGGTGCTCACCTCCTACATCGTCGCCACGGCCATCGCCACGCCGCTCACGGGCTGGTTGTGCATGCGCTACGGACGCCGCCAGGTTTTCCTTGTCTCGGTGGTGGGGTTCACGCTGGCGTCGCTGCTTTGTGGCTTGTCCAGTACCCTGTGGCAGGTGGTCGCCGCGCGAGTGCTCCAGGGCCTTTTCGGCGCGGCACTCGTGCCGCTGTCGCAAGCGGTGCTGCTGGACATCAACCCCAAGGAAAAGGTCAGCCAGGCAATGGCGCTGTGGGGCGCCGGTACCATGGTCGGCCCGATTCTCGGACCGCTGCTGGGGGGCTGGCTGACCGAGCAGGCCAACTGGCGCTGGGTGTTCTTCATCAATCTTCCGGTGGGCGCGCTGGCCTTTTACGGCATCGCACGCTACCTGCCCGAAAGCCGTCCCTCGCAAGAGCGGCTGGACCTCTTCGGCTTCGTGAGCTTGAGCTTTGCGGTGGCGCTGCTACAGCTCTTTCTTGACCGGGGCGAGCACCTGGACTGGTTCGATGCCACGGAAATCCGCCTGGAGGCCGCTGGCGCGGCCGTCGCCCTGGCCTGCTTTGTCGTCCATACCTGGACCACCCCCAGCGAGTCGTTTCTCAACCGCGCGCTGCTGCGGGACCGCAACTTCGTCATCGGCAACGTGCTGATGTTCGTCGTCGGAATCCTGCTGTACGCGACGCTGGCGCTGCTACCTTCCCTGTTTCAGGGGCTCATGGGCTACCCGGTGCAATTCACCGGGCAAGTGATTGCGCCGCGTGGCTTGGCCACGATGGCGACGATGATGCTGGTGGGCCGCCTACTGCACTACTTCGATGCACGCGCCATCATGGCGGTCGGGATCTCGCTTATGGTGCTGTCGCTGTACCAGATGACGCGCATCACGCTGGACATGGACAGCTCGCTGTTCATCATCTCCGGCGTGCTGCAGGGCATCGGCCTGGGCCTGACGTTCGTGCCGCTGAGCGCGGTCACCTTCGCCACGTTGGGAGCAAACTTGGCCGTGGAGGGCACGCCGATCTTCGCCCTGTTGCGCAACATCGGAGGCAGCATCGGCATTGCCATGGTGCAGGTGTTGCTGACGCGGGGATCTGCCCAGGCGCATCATGACCTGTCCTCTCATGTGACGTTATCCAATCCGGCCGTGCACGAGCTGCCTGCGGCCCTGAGCCCGTCCACCGCCGAAGGCCTTGCGGCGCTCAATGCCGTGGTGAGCCGCGAAGCGATGATGATGTCCTACGTCGGCGATTTCCAGGTACTGCTGGTCATGGCGCTGCTGCTGTTGCCAATGCTGCTGCTGTTGCGCCGCTCGTCGACCGGCACGGCCCGCGTCGACGCGGTGCTGGACTGATACCGGCGCGCTGATGCTGCCAGGGCTTGGGCCGCCGAGCTGGCATGCTGCTCTAGCGGCGGGTTGGCGGGCCACGCGCAGCCTGTGCGGGCTCCGGGGCGCCAACACGGGTAGTCCCGAAGTTGAACTAAAACACTTTTAGTGTCTAAATCTCGCCAAGCCGGAACGGATCCGGCGGCAGGGAACACACGCGCATGCAGACGGCGGAACTCAAGCCTTTGATGGACCGGCTGGCGCCGATCAAGGTGATCGGCGCGCACCTTGCGGAGGGCGCGTACGAGGTGGCGGTGCAGGACATCCACTGGCAGCAGCCGGGCTCGATCCGGGTGCTGTCCAAGGCGCACTGCCTGGTCGAACTCAACGAGCCGGCACCCTGTCCCGAAGACGAGCGCACCCGCTACGTGGTGTGCGGCGTGGACGGGGCGGAGCGCTCCACGGGCACGCTGAACTTCATGCCGCCTGACACCGAGGTGTCGGTCCGCTGGACGGCGGGGCGCCGTCGCTCGGTGGTGTGTGTCATGGAACCGCGACGCCTGGGATTGCTCGCGGGCATCGACTGGTGCTGGGATGCGGCCGACCCAACGCTGCTGATCGACATGCACAACGAGCGGGTGCACGCGTGCATGCGCTGGCTGGTGCAGGAGATGACGGCGCCGTCGTTCGCCAGTCCGCTGCAGACCAGTGCCCTCCTGACCATGCTGGCGATCGAGCTGCACCGGCATTGTGTGCCGGGCAGCGGCGTGCCGGCGGCGCCACGCGGTCGGCTGAGCAGCCAGCAGCTCAACCTCATCCAGGAGACGATCGAGGCCTGTGGCGAACCGTCGGGCCCCTCGCTGTCGACGCTGGCCGATGCCTGCGGGTTGTCAGCACGCGAGCTCTCGTCGGTGTTCAAGAAGACCACCGGGCACACCCTGCGCAGCTATGTGGCGACGGTGCATATTGCGCGTGCCAAGGTGCTGCTCGGCGACGAGGCACTGCTCATCAAGCAGGTGGCTTATCGCAGCGGCTTTCGCAGTGCCGCCGCCTTCAGTGACGCGTTTCGCCGTGCCACCGGGCTCACGCCGGTGCAGTACCGTCAGCGGTTGGGCCTGCCGCCGCAGCGAGACGACGCGCTTGCGCATTGATCTGCGCGCGCGGGGCCCGGCCTGGCGAGGCCTGCGTCGATGACGCCGCCTATGGGCAGCCCCGTGCGGCCAGCAGCTCGGACATGTCGCGCAGGGGCCGCTGGCCGTCGAAGCGCTGGTGCTCACGGTACTGCGCCAGGGTGAACTGCCATAGGCGTTCCCCGACGTCCAGCAGCTCGATGAAGCAGCCCATGCTGGCAAGCGCATCGAAGAAGGCATGGCGGCCGATGCCTTCGACCTCGCCGGTCAACACGACTTCCAGCCCGGCCGCGCGGTGCGCAGCGAAGCGGCGGTCGTACTCGCCCGGCGGCATCAGGCGAATGTCTGGAAACACGTGGTGTACCGTTTCCCCCTTCACGTCCAGGATCTCGCGCCAGATCGAGGGCGTGTCGTCCAGCGGCTCGATGAACTCGACCACCGTGGTGCCCAGGCTGCCGAGTGCCACGCGATGCGGATCGCGGCACGGCTGACCGCGGTAGAGCCGCGCCCGGTCGTGCGGTTCGATGAGGTAGAACGGGCCCGCACCGACGTTGCGTGCCCACTCTCGGGCCGCACGCTCGACGTCGTGCACCACGTAGCAGATTTCCGTGAACGAGGGAGGATCTATAACAGACATCGAAACCTTTGTTGTCGGTCAGTGGGATGAACCAGGAGGCGGCCTCCACGCCAACCCGGGCGGCCGCACCGCGTGCCGGGCACGGGCGCATGGCTAGCCCACCGGCTCCGCGCCGGGTTGTTCCAGGGCGGCGGCCGAACGGCTCTGCAGCAAGGGCTGCCGCCCTAGCGTCAGCAGCAGCGCCGGACCGGCCAGGCATGCGCCGATGCAGTACGCCAGCATCGGGCCATAGCTGCCAGTGCTCTTGTACGCGGCGCCGAACGCCAGTGGCGCCAGCATGCTGCCTGCGGTGATCAGGCCCAGATGGATGCCGAAGAGTCGGCCGTAGTCAAGCAATCCGAAGTAGCGGGCCACGAGATAGGCGGACAGATCGAACTCCGCGCCAGCGCCGATGCCGACAAGGCACACGGCGACCGTGAGCTGCGTGGTCGTCCAGCTCGCGTCCGCGCTCCACAGCATCAGGCAGCCGATGGCTGGCATGACCAAGGCCGTGGCTGCCACGCCGGGGGCCCACAGGCGGTCGATCAGCCAGCCCGCAGCCAGCCGACCGGCGATGAGCGCGATGCCAAAGCCGCTGAACACGCTGCCGGCTTGCGCCGCTGTGAGCCCGATGTCGCGCAACAGCGGCACCGTGTTGGTCACCATGCCGACCACGGCCGTCACGACCAGCGTGAGACCGAGGTTCAGGGTCCAGAACTTGCGCGAGCGCACGTGCACCCGGAACGTTGCGGACGCCCGCCGTGGCGCCCGGGCTGCTGCCGCGGCGGTAGCCGTCGAGGCGCCGGGCGGGGTGGGAACAAAGAGCTTCCAGGCCAGCGGCAGGGTGATGAGCAGCGGCAGGGCGCCCAGCACGATGAACCCGGCACGCCAATCCCAGCGGTCGATGGCCCAGGTCAGCGCTGGCGGCAACAGCGCCGCCGACAGGCCCGAGCCGCACAGCACCAGCGCCAGCGCCAGGCCGCGCCGGACCTCGAACCACTGGCTCACCAACTGTGTCCAGGTCACGAAGGTGATACCCACGCCGGCGATCGGCACGACGAAGAAGGCCAGGTAGAGCCACCCGATCGAGCCTTGCACCAGCGTGGTCGCCAACAGCGCCAGCGGCATGGCCAACAGCGACAGCAATGCCACCGGCCGCATGCCCCAGCGCAGGTTCAGCCAGCCGGCGAGCTGGCTGGCCACGACCACGCCCCCTGAGAGGCAACTGATGGCGAACTGCAGGTTGCCGCGGTTCCAGCCAAAAGCCTTCTCCAGCGGCACCACCAACGTGCCGAAGCCATAGAGCAACGTCACGCTGGCCGTGGTTGCGGCGCCTGCCAGTGCCAGCAGTACGATGCGCCAGCCGCGCAGGAATTCATTGGGCATGCCGGCGTGGGCGGATCTTGCTACGGAGTTCATCGTATGGAGGGCGTGGTGGCTCGCTGTACCGGGCGTGCTGTCAAGCGGCCAGCGACTCGCGGAAGGCCTCCATGGACATGCCGTGCAGCTTGGCCACATGGCCGGGATCGAGGTATTCGCGCCACGCAGTGATCTGGCCGGCATCGTTGAGCTCGAACACCGCTACCAGCGGCACCGGCACCCAGCGCCCGTTACGGAAGGACCAGTCGCAGCGCTCGGTGAAGACGGTATTGCCACTGGCTGCCACAGCCTTCATGTCGTGCCTCTGGTCGGTGACGCTCTGGCGCATCAGCTCCAGCTCCGCCTTGATCGCATCGCGGCCGCGCACCGGTGCGAAGGCCGGCACCGCGATCTGGTAGTAGGCGTCGTCGGCCAGCGGTGCCAGCGCCGCGTCCAGGTCCTGCGGCCAGCTTTCGCGGAAGGCATCGATGAAGCGGCGCACGATGGCCTCGGGCGTCCTGGTGTCGCTCATGGTGTTGCTCCGTCAGGGGGAGGTCCGAACGCGGCCGCGGCAGCGGCCGTGTCGAAGTACTCACGTCCGCTGGCGATGAGGCCGTCGCGGACGATGAACAGGTAGTGGTACGTGTTGCGGTAGACGAGACCCGGCCGCTCGAAGTGGCCCTGTGCCTCGACCGCGACGCGGTCCGCCTCGGCGGTGACGCCCGTGGGCGTCACCCGGCGCTCGTCGAAGGCTCGCATGGTGCGCGACACGGCGTCGAGGAAGGCCTTGCGGCTGCGTTCGCCCCAGCCTGCCACCCACCAGCTGAAGCCCGGGGCCAGCAGCGCCTGCAGGCCCGGCGCGTCACCACGCTCGATGGCGTGCAGGAACGCTGCGGCGACGCGCTTGTTGTCCTGTGTCGTCGTGTCGGTCACGGCACGGCTCAGGATTGCGGCGTGAAGAAGTAGCGGATCTGCACATCGTCGCCATCGAAGCGGTAGAGCTCGATGCTGGGCCGCGGCGGGGTGCCGGCGCCGATGGTGGTGTTGTGGTGGTAGCACGCGGCTTCGTTGCCCGTCACCATCACCTCCTTGACGTCGATGTGCACCTTGCCGGCGAAGCGCTGCCACATGTCCTCCAGCGCCTGCCAGCCCTCCATCACCGGCAGCCCGATGTACTCGATCGTCATGCGGCCAGGCACCATGCGGCGATACAGGTCGAACATCTCGTGCTTCCTGCCTGCGTTCCAAAGCTCGACTTGCTGGTGCAGGAACGAGCGGATCTCCTGGGGGTCGCGGACCTTCATCGTCACTCCTTGGTTGTGCGCTGGATGCATGATCACCAGGGCGCTGGCCAGCCAAGCGGGGAACGCTATCGATGAAAAGCCCCATGCCATAGCCGAAGTGCACGCTACACGCCTGCCCGAACCGGGCTGCCTAGACTGGGCCGCATGAGCAGCACCCATGACCCTGTCCAGGTCCATCGACGCACCTGTCCGCTGTGCGAGGGCATGTGCGGGCTGAAGGTCGCGACGCAGGACGAGCGCGTCATCGCCATCCGGCCGGATCCGGACAACGTCTTCAGCCGGGGTCACATCTGTCCCAAGGGCACGACACTGGGCGCGGTGCATCATGATCCCGACCGGCTGCGGCACCCTGTCGTGCGCGACGGAACCACATGGCGTGAGGTGTCCTGGGACGCCGCGTTCCAGCGCATCGACGAACTCGCGCAGGGTGTGCGCCACCGCCACGGTCCCAAGGCCTTTGCCTTTTACGGCGGCAACATGAACAAGGGCGGCTTCGACACCAGCCGCTACATGATGCTCATGGTTCGCCAGGCCGGCTTCGCGCAACGCTTCTCGTCGTCCAGCGTCGACCAGCTTCCCAAGAACGTGTCGACCTTCCTGATGTACGGGGACATGTGGAAGATGCCCATTCCGGACATCGATCACACGGACCTGTTCGTCATCGTGGGCGGCAACCCGGCAGCGTCCAAGGGCAGCATCTTTTCGCACCGGGACGTGATGGGCGCCATCAAGGCGCTGCGCTCGCGTGGCGGACGCGTCGTGGTCATCGACCCGGTGTGCACTGGGACGGCCCGGGCCGCCGACCAGTGGATCGGCATCCGCCCGGGCACTGACGCAGCGCTGCTGCTGGGCGTCGTCCATGTGCTGTTCCAGGAGGGACTGGTTCGCCTCGGGCGCCTGGAAGGCCTCGTCAACGGCCTGGAGGAGGTCCGGGTCCTGGCCAGGGCCTGGCCTCCCGAGCGCGTCGCGTCCTTCTGTGGCGTGGAGGCAGCCACGATCCGGGCCCTGGCGCAGGAGATCGGCCAGGCACCGCGTGCCGCAGTGTATGGCCGCATCGGGACCTGCACCCAGGAGTTCGGCACGCTGGCCTCCTGGCTGATCGACGTGGTGGCAGTGCTCACCGGCAACATGGACCAAGAGGGTGGCGTGATGTGGAGCACCTGCGTCGCTCCGCATCTGAAGCTCACGCCGCCGTATCCGACCGATGCGCCGCTGCTCGGGCCGCCCATGCGCGTGCGCGGCGTGCCGGGCGTGCTCGGTCAGTACCCGGCGTCGTGCCTCGCCGAGGAAATCGACACTCCCGGAGCCGGGCGCATTCGCGGCCTGGTCACCTCAGGCTGCAATCCGGTGCTGTCTGCGCCCGGGTCGGCCCGGCTGGCAGCAGCGCTGCCGCAGCTTGAATGCATGGTCAGCGTCGACCTGTACATCAACGAGACGACGCGCCATGCCCATGTGATCCTGCCGGCGCTCTCTCCGCTGGAGCAGCCGCATTGGGACATCTGGGCCTGGCCCTTCAGCCTGACCAGCGGCGGGCACTACTCGCCGGCGCTGTTCCCGCGGCGGGACCGGCCACCGGAATGGCAGGTGCTCGCGCGCCTGGGCTCGATCATCGGTGGCAATCCGCACGCGGACCTCGATCGGCTCGACGACGAGTACTTCGGCGCGATGTGCGACCAGCTCGGCGTGCCGCGCGCGGTGGCATTCGCAGCGCTGCCCTCGCATGGCGCGGAGCGCATCCTCGACCTGTGCATCCGCACGGGGCCGTTCGGAGACAGGTTCGGAGAGCGGCCTGAAGGCCTGAATCTTCAGGCGTTCAAGGACCAGCCCGACGGCATCGTGCTCGGACACGCACCGTCGCAGGGTGCCGCCGCCTTCACCACCCCGTCCGGCAGGCTCGAGCTGGCGCCTGCACACATGCTGGGTGACCTGCCACGCCTGGAGCAGGCGATGGTGGCACCTGCGCCCTGCCTCGTCCTCGTCAGCCGGCGACAGTTGCGCTCGCTGAATTCGTGGATGCATAACGTGGAGGTGCTCGTGAAGGGGCGCGACCGCTGCACGCTGCAGATCCACGTCGACGATGCCCGGCGCCTGGGCATCGCCGACGCAGACTTGGTGCGGGTGCAAAGCGAGAGTGGCGCGCTCGAGGTGCCCGCCGAGCCGACCACCGATATTCGTCCCGGCGTGGTGTCGCTGCCGCACGGCTGGGGACATGGGCAGCCCGGCACGCGACAGCACACGGCCGCCGAGCATGCGGGTGTCAACATCAACCTGCTGAGCCCGGCTCGCCTGGTCGATGCCGCGTCGGGCAACGCGGTGCTCAACGGCATTCCCGTCCAGGTGGTGCGCATCGGCGATGGCTTGCGTGCCTCATCGATATCGCACGAACCCCTGCCGGAATCGACGCTGCCTGGACTGCGCCAGGCGCCTGGGATCGCAAGCGCTTGACAGGGGGGATCGGAATGGCGCGACTGCGAGGCAAGGTGGCCTGCATCACTGGCGCAGGCAGCGGCATCGGCCGCGCCAGCGCGCTGCGCTTTGCTGCCGAGGGCGCGCGCGTCATGGTCACCGACCTGCGTGGCGACGCGGCACAGACGGTCGCGGAGGAGATATCCGCCGCTGGTGGCCAGGCCCTGGCGCTGGCCGTGGATGTGGGGGTGGAAGAACAGCTCGTCGCGATGGTCGAGCAAGCGGTGACCCGGCTGGGCCGCATCGACGTGTTGTTCAACAACGCGGTGAACACCGCGGGCGCCGGCAAGGCGGACAAGGATTTCCTGTCGTTCAGCAGCGAACGCTTCTTCGATGTGGTGCGGGTCAACGTGCTGGGTGGCGTGCTGGCCAGCAAGCTGGCCATCCCGCACATGCTCAGACAAGGCGGGGGCTCGATCCTGTTCACCTCGTCCACGAGCTCTCTGGGTGGCGACGTGGCCCAGTTCAGCTATGGCGGCTCCAAGGCCATGGTCAACTGGTACGTGCAGACGATCGCTGCGACCTTCGGCAAGCAGGGCATTCGCTGCAACGCGATCCTGCCCGGCGTGATCCAGACACCGGCCATGCAGGCTTGGGCAAATGGCGCCATGCAGGAAGCCTTCCTGGAACTGCACAACGTGCCGCGCCTGGGGCGCAGCGACGACATCGCCGCGCTGGCGACCTTCCTGGCCTCTGACGAGGCCGCCTACATCAACGGTGCGCTCATGCGTGCGGACGGTGGCATGAGCTGCACCGTGCCGCACGTGCAGGTGGTGCGCCACCTTCTGCGCTGATCGAGACAGACGGAGACCGAGCATGGGACACAAGCAGGAGCAGGCGGTACGCGAGTTCCTCGACGCCTGGGGCGACGAGACCCGGCGGCCCGACGTGGAAAAGATCGTTTCCATGTTCGCGCCCGATGGGTACTGGGAACTGTACGTGCCTCATGGCCCGGTCATCCGCGGTCGCGAGTCGTTGCGCAGGGAGATCCAGCGGCAGCTTGGCTACACCGAGTGGGCACGCTGTGGCATCGAGCGCATGTGGTCCGATGAGCGCTCCGTGGTCACCGAGCGGCTGGACCACTTCGGCCGCAACGGCCGCACAGTCCGGCACGCGCTGATGGCAGTGTTCGATCTCGACGACCAGACCCTGATCACGGCCTGGCGAGAGTACTTCGACCTGCACGACCTCTCGCGGCAGACCGGCACCGATCCGGCCCGGCTCTGCGGACTCGAGCAGCCGGTGGAGGCCTGAGCGATGGCCTGCACCGATACCACGACGGATTACGGCGCCGACGGTCAGGCCCGGCTGCGCGCCTTCGTCGAGCACGCCACGGGGGGCAAGGTCGTGCGCATGGAGCGCCAGGTGCGTTGGCGTCCCGCATGGTTTGTCGATGTCGAGCGCGGTGGCGAGCTGATGAAGCTGCACCTGCGCGGAGACCGCGGCGGCGACGTCGCAATCTTTCCGGAGCTCAAGCGCGAGGCTGACGTCATCAGCGTGCTGGGCGAACATGGCATCGCCGTGCCCCGCATCCATGGCTACTGCAGCGAGCCGCCGTGCATCCTGATGGACGCGCTGCCCGGCACGCGCCGGGTCGCTGACGCGGCCAGTGATGCCGAGCGACGAACCGTCGCACGCCAGTACATCGCCGAGGTCGCGGCCATGCACCGCGTGCCGGTGGAGTCCTTCGTGGCCCGGGGGCTGCACCTGCCGCAGGGCGCGCGCGAGATTGCGCTCGTCGGCCTGGGCGCCTACATGCCGCACTATCTGCGCACCAGGAGCCGCCCCGAACCGATGCTCGAGTTCGTGATCGGTTGGCTGAAGCGCAACGTGCCCACGCACCGCACCCGGGCCAGCTTCATACAGTTCGACTCGGGCCAGTTCCTGTTCCAGGATGGCCGCATGACCGGGCTGTACGACTTCGAGTTCAGCATGATTGGCGACCCCATGGTCGACCTCGCGACGATGCGCATGCGCGACAACTACGAGCCGTTGGGCGAGTCGTTCCCGGTGCTGCTCCAGCTCTACGAGGAGTTCAGCGGCGAGCCCGTTGACCACGAGGTGATCGACTTCCACACGCTGCAGTTCGCCACGCTGGGCACCATGCAGTTCACCGGCACGGTCGGTGCCGGGCGGCCCGGTGACGAACACGCGGTGTACCTGGAGTTCGACCTCGCCCTGCGCCAGGTCATCCTGCAGGCGATGAGCGGCCTCACGGGCATCAGGCTGCCGCTGGAGCCACCCCTGTCCGAGCACACGGGCAACCATGCTGCGCTGTTGGCCAAGCTCGCTGACACGGTGTCGCGCATCGAGACGCCGGACAAGCTGCAGCAGTCGCGCCAGGAGGCCGCGGACAAGCTCATCGAGTGGCTCCAGCGTGCCGACGCCATGGGCACGGAGCTTGAGGCGCGCAACCTCCATGACATCAGCACGCTGCTGGGCCGACGCTTCGACAACTGCTGCGCGGCGGAAGCTGCGCTTGAGCGCCATGTGCAAGAGGCCGGGCCCGAGCACGACGAAACGCTGCTGCGGCTGTTCGCCACGATGGAGGCCCGCCGCATGCATGTCTTCGGCCCGACCCGCATCGGCCGCTCGGCCACGCAGGTACACCTGCCTCCCACCCGCTGAACCCTTGTCCACCACGACGGAGCACTCACCCGTGACCCAGACCACTTCATCCGACCGCGATTTTCTCGACCGCTACGGCCCCTGGGCCCTGGTGGCCGGCGCGTCCGAAGGCACCGGCGCGGAGTTCTCGCTGCAGGCCGCGGCCAAGGGCCTCAACGTGATCCTGGTCGCCCGCCGTCCGGACAAGCTCGGGGAACTGGCCTCGCGCATCCGGCAGACGTACGCCGTGCAGGTGCGCACCCTGGCGCTGGACCTGTCGACGCCCGGCGCCGCAGCCGCGCTGCAGCACGTCGCTGACGGCCTGGATCTTGGCCTGGTGGTGTTCAACGCCGGCGGCGACAGCGTCGGCGGCCGCTTCCTTGAGAGTTCCTACGAGGCCTGGCGCACGCTGCTGCAACGCAACATCGACTTGCTCACCGAGGCTTGCCACCGCTTTGCGACGGCCCTTGTCGCGCGTGGGCGCGGCGGCATCGTCCTGGTGGGTTCCGAGGCGGCGTTGGGCGGCACGGGGCGGCTGGCCATCTACACGGCCACCAAGGGCTATGCGCTGAACTTTGGCGAAAGCCTGTGGAAGGAGCTCAAGCCGCATGGCGTGGATGTGCTCAACGTGCTGCTGGGGGCGACCGACACGCCCAAGCTGCGCACCGTGTTTGCCAAGCACGGGCTGTCGCCCGACGCCGTGCACTTGACGCCCTCGCAGGAGGTGGCACGTGTCGGACTGGCGCGCCTGGGTCAAGGGCCCACCGTCGTGCTCAGCGCACCCGAGGGCTCGACGGACTCGCTGGTCTCAGCACGCGTGCGCCGCGAACGCGTGGAAGCGCAGAGCCGCTTCCTCGACAACTTCTACGGTCCCGCCGCGTGAACTGCTGAGGGCGCGTGCGGCTTGTCGCGCTGCAGCGCCCGGCGCCGAGCCGGACGATCGGCCAGGGCGAGGTAGGCATCGATCGACGGGCTGGCGCCTAGCAGCGGGCGTGCCTGTTCGAACAGGCTCATCATCAGGATGTCCGCCGCCGTGAAGCGCTCGCCCAGCAGGTAGGGGCCGGACTCCGCAAGCGTTGCCTCGATGTGCTGCATCATCGCCGCGTCCAGCCGGGCCATCGCGGCATCCCGGGACAAGGCCTGAGTGCCCTTCATGTACACCAGCGGTTCGGTGAGCCCCACCTGGTAGAACAGCCAGGTGAGGTATCGCCCACGCAGCGCGTCGCCCGCAGGCACGCCGACCTGCGCATTTGGGAACAGGTCCGTGAGGTACAACGCGATCGCCCCGGTCTCTGTGACGATCCGGCCGTCGTGATCGAGTGCCGGTGTGAAGCCGTGCGGATGGGGATTGCGTGCATCGGCCCGGCCGCCCGTGCTGTACGGATCGGCAACGTTCACGAGTTCATACATCGCACCGAGTTCTTCGAGCAACCATGCGATGCGCGACGATACGGAACCGGGGGCGTGGTACAGGGTCAGCATGGCTGGCCTCCTTGGTGCGCCTGACGGCGCGGACAGTGGAACGGATCGGCACGGCCGGCATGCGCATGCGCATGCGTGCGTGCCAAGGCTGCACTCGATGGTGGCGCCAAAGATGGAAAATAGTTGAGGGCTCAACTCTATGGCGGCCTGCTCTATTCCCTCTACTGATGGTTTTCCCTGATCTGCCGGGAGATTGCCGCCGAGCGTTGACGCAGCGCAAGACGCCGGGTGGAAGCGGCGTCGCAGGCGCTTGTGTGGCGGGCGTCAAAAGATCAGAATTTGAAAATGTGTTCAATATAAGGGCGCGACCGGTGACCGGCAAGGTCCGGGCCGCCCCTGACTGAAAGGAGACGATCGTGACCGCAGCAACCAAGGACCAGTCGCTGGAGCGCGCTTTTTCCGGCGTGGCCGACAACTACCGGGGAGCCGATGTCGATCTGAATGCCCTTTACCGTGAAATGCGACGCGACTCGCCGGTACTGGAAGAAAACTTCATGGGGCGTCTGGGTGTGCCCAACATCGCGGGCCTCGACCCCGACCGCCCCACGTTCACGCTTTTCAAGTACGCCGACGTGATGGCCGTGCTGCGCGACGCAGCCAACTTCACCAGCGGCTTCATTGCCGAGGGGCTGGGCTCGTTCTTCGACGGGCTCATCCTCACCGGCATGGACGGCGAGGCGCACCGTCGCGCCCGCGCCCTGCTGCAGCCCATTTTCATGCCCGAGGTGGTCAACCGCTGGAGGCCCAGGATGGACCGCATCGTGCGCGAGGAGTACCTGCAGCCCCTGGTGCCCCAGGGACGCGCGGACCTGATGGACTTCGGCCTGCATTTCCCGATCCGGCTGATCTACGCGCTCATCGGCTTTCCCGACGACAAGCCCGAGCAGGTCAAGCAGTACGCCGCCTGGGCGCTGGCCATCCTCGCCGGACCGCAAGTGGACGCCGAACGCGCGCGCGTTGCCCGCAAGGCGGCCATGGAGGCAGCGCAGGCGCTGTACGACGCCGTGAAGGTCCAGGTGGCACAGGTACGCGCCAACGGTGCCACCGGCGAGGACCTCATCAGCCGACTCATCCGTGCGGAGTACGAGGGCCGCTCGCTGGACGACCACGAGGTCACCACGTTCGTGCGCTCCCTGCTGCCTGCGGCCGGCGAAACCACCACCCGCACCTTTGGCTCGTTGATGGTGCTGCTGCTGGAGCGCCCCGAACTGCTGGAGCGCGTGAGGCGCGACCGCAGCCTGGTGTCCAAGGCCATCGACGAAGCCGTGCGCTTCGAGCCCGTGGCCACCTTCAAGGTGCGTCAGGCCGCAAAGGACCTGGAGATCCGGGGCGTGAAGATCCCCAAGGGCGCCATGGTGCAGTGCATCGTGGCCTCGGCCAACCGCGACGAGGAAGCGTTCGAGAACAGCGAGACCTTCGACATCGATCGCAAACCCAAGCCGTCCTTCGGATTCGGGTTCGGGCCGCACATGTGCATTGGCCAGTTCATCGCCAAGACCGAGCTGCAGGTAGCCCTCAACGCGGTGCTGGATCTGCTGCCCGACGTTCGACTGGATCCGGCGCAGCCGGCCCCGCAGATCACCGGAGCACAGCTGCGCGGGCCGCACGCCGTGCCCGTTGTCTGGGGCTGAGGCCATCCTCGGCATGGGGCCCATGATCGAGAAGGACGTGGTCGTCGTAGGGTCCGGCGGTGCCGGTCTCACGGCCGCTACCGTTGCCGCCCGGCACGGGCTGGACGTGTTGCTGGCAGAAAAGACAGCGTGGTTTGGCGGCACGACGGCGCTGTCAGGCGGAGGCGTCTGGGTGCCGGGCAGCACGCTCGCAACGCAGGCCGGCCTGGGCGAGGCTGCCGGTACAGCCGCGCGCTATGTTCACGAGGTAGTGGGCCCGACCCTGCGTGCCGACCTGCTTGAGGCATTCCTCGACGCCGCGCCACGCATGGTGGACTTCCTGCATGCACACACCGCCGTGCGCTTTGCGGTGCAGCGTGGCTTCGCCGACTGGCATCCGGCTGCCAGCGGGTTCTCGCGCGAAGGCCGCCTGCTGGTCCCGCTGGAGTACGACGCGCGCGAGCTGGGTCCACATTTTGCACAGCTGCGCCCGCCACTGACGGAATTCAATGCACCCGGGGGCATGATGATCGGACTGGCCGACATGGGGCATGCAGCCAACGCGACGCGCTCCTTCGCGGCGTTCAGGCACATGGCGCGGCTCGCCTTGCGCTTCGGGCTGGACAGGCTCGCGCGGCATCCGCGTGGCACGCGTCTGACCATGGGCAATGCGCTGGCGGCCCGGTTGCTGCGCTCGGCGCTGGACGCCGGCGTGACGCTGTGGCGCCAGGCGCCCATGCAGCGGCTGCTTGTCGAGCAGGGCAGGGTCACCGGTGTGGTGCTGCAGCGCGGTGGGGAGCAACTGGAGGTGCGGGCCCGGCGCGGCGTGGTGCTGGCCACGGGTGGATTCTCGGCCAATAGCGAGATGCGACGTCAGTTCATCCCCTATGCCGAGCACCACGTCTCGCTCGTACCCGAGGGAAACACCGGCGACGGCCTGGCGGCGGCGCGTGCGGCTGGTGGACGCTTCGACGGTGAGAACCTCAGCAATGCCGGCTGGGTGGTGGTGTCGGTGCTGCAGCGAGCGGACGGCTCGGTGCGCAAGTTCCCGCACCTGTTCCTCGACCGTGGCAAGCCCGGCTGCATTGCAGTCAACGCCCATGGCAAGCGCTTTGGCAACGAGTCCGCCACCAACCTCGTCGAGCCCATGCACCGCAGCGGCTCGGTACCTGCGTACCTCGTGTGCGACGAGGCATTCATCCACCGCTATGGCCTGGGACTTGTGCGCCCCGGTGGTTGGGGCCTGCGACGCATGATTGCTGAAGGCTACATTGTCACGGCACCGACGCTGCAGGCGCTGGCCGCGGCCATCGGTGTACCGCCTCACGCACTGGAAGCGACCGTCAATCGCTTCAATGGACAGGCCGAGCGTGGTGTCGACGAGGACTTCGAACGAGGCAACGCGCGCGCCGACCATGTCATGGGCGATCCGTCCCACGGTCCCAACCCCTGCCTGGGCCCGGTGCACAAGGCGCCTTTCTACGCGCTGAAGGTATTTCCTGGCGACTCGACCACCACCGTGGGCTTGCGCGTGGACGCCCGGGCTCGCGTGCTCGACATGCAGGACGCGCCTGTGCCGGGGCTGTACGCCATCGGGCTGGACATGAATTCATTGTGGCGAGGGCGTGCGCCGGGAAACGGCGCGAACAACACGCTGTCGTTGACCTTTGGCTTCATTGCGGGACACGCGCTGGCTGGTGCTGCCTGACTGCTGTTGGCCGTAACCTGCGCGACAGTGCGCAGTCGCGTTCCTGCCGCGAGATGTCTTGATGAGGGCCGCGCGCCTGACGCCAGGAGTTCCCAAGCTGCCAGTGGAGCCTTCTCCGGCACGGTGGTGCCGTTGCCGCACGCGCTGCTCGCCACGGACAGTGTAAGAAGCGGTTGGAGCCGTTTCAGGGCAGGTGCGGCGTTGCAGTACGCGCCGCGTCATTCCCACGCCCGCACCGCGCGGAAAACCGATGGCGGCATGCATACGGTGCGTCCCGGACGTATGCCGGATCAAGCCCTGGGCGCGCGTAAAGCCCGCAACCGGCATGCACCTGGCACAGGCCGGTACGGGCCTGTGCCAGGTGCTGTCCCGTCAGGCCTGGCCCAGGAATGTTGTTCCCACGTCGGCACCGGCCCCATGGCTGCCGGTCACGGAAGAATCCGCCGGCGCCTGGGCCATCGGGTTGCGTTCGACGGCGTAGCGATGCCGCACAGCGTTGCTGTGGATGCTGACTGCCCTGGGGCGATCGCTTACCTCGATTGAAGCGTACTCAGCATCATCGCCGGCATGGAGCTTGAATGTCGCCACCATCTGCGACAGCCGCTGTGCCTGTGCCTGCAGCGAAGCTGCCGCTGCCGCGCTTTGCTCCACCATCGCGGCGTTCTGCTGGGTCATCTGCTCAAGATCCGTCATTGCGGCGTGTACCTCGCCGATGCCCGAACTCTGGGCCCCAGCGGCATCGGTGATCTGGGAAATCATGTGGCTGACCTGCTGCACCGAGCCGACCAGCGTCGTCATCGTCTGTCCCGCCTTCTGTACCAGTTGGCTGCTCGAGTTCACCTGGTCCACGGAGCTGCCGATCAGCTGCTTGATGTCCTTGGCGGCCAGCGCGCTGCGCTGAGCCAGGTTGCGCACCTCGGCAGCCACGACGGCAAAGCCACGCCCTTGCTCGCCTGCGCGCGCGGCCTCCACCGCGGCGTTGAGCGCCAGGATGTTGGTCTGGAACGCAATACCGTCGATCACGCCGATGATCTCGCTGATGCGGCGCGACTGGAGCGCAATCTGCTCCATGCTGGCAACGACGTCGGCAACCACCCGGCCACCGTGCTGCGCAGTGGCAGCGGCGCTGCCAGCGACGTCGTTGGCCATGTGGGCCGAAGTCGCTGTCTGCTGCACGGCACCGGCGAGCTGGCTCATCGAGCCTGCGGTGCGCTGAAGATTGGCGGCGGCGTTCTCGGTGCGCGCGGAAAGGTCCTGGCTGCTGCTGGCCACCTCGGTAGATGCAACCTCGATCGTATGGGCGGTATCGCGAACCGCGCCCACTACCTCCCGCAGGCTGGCCTGCATCCGACCCAGCGCCGCCAGCAACGCACCGGTCTCGTCGCGCAGGGACGTTTCAATGGGCTGCGACAGGTTACCTTGGGCCACTTCCTCGGCGACTGCGACGGCACGGCGCAGCGGGACACTGACGCTGCGCGCAATCAGCCAAGCCGCCAGCACGCTGATGGCCAGCCCCGCGCCCGCGGCAAGCAACTGGATCCGGCGCGACAACGCCACGGCGGCTTCGGTCCGAGCCTGCGCCTCTTCGCCGGCCTGTCGCACCGCGGCGACCACGCCATCCACCGACTTGGCCCAGAAATCGACTTCGTTCTTCACGCTGAACGCCATCGTGGCCACCTGGGCCTCGTCGAGCGGCACGTCGGCGTCACCTGCACGCGCGCCATCGGAGATGCGAGCACTCAGCGCCTGCCTCATCAGCCCCATCGCACCCTCTGATTCGGTCAGCGGCTTGAGCGCCTCGAGCATGCCCGCAATGTCGTTGCCCTCATGGGTCAGTTCCATCAAGCGACCTTTGGCCGCCGCATAAGCAGCAATCTGCTTCTCGATTCGGCCGGCGTGGAAACTGATTTCCTCGGACTGCGTCGAGAGCATGACAAGCAGGCCGCTCATGTAGCTCTCGTTGATCTGCGCGCGCATTTGCTCGGCTGCTGCAATGAGCTCGGTACTCGAACGCATGGTGGCACCCATGTCCTGCTGCAGCCGACCGGTCTGGAACACGGAGAATCCCGTCGTCCCGGCAAAAAGTGCCAGAACGGTCCCGAACGCCAGGGCCAGGCGCCGTCCAATTGTCATGTTGCCAAGCAAGTTCTGCAGGGACGATCGGCGGCCAGGAGAGCGCACGAAGGAGGAGGAGTAGGGCATCAAGGCGACCTCGGCACGCCGCGACTAGCGGCACGGTTTGTGGAACTTCTGAATCGACCCCTTGTTCACCGACATGAGGCACGAACTCCGCAACATTGGTTGCGAAAGCTGCCGATCTTTGGATTCGACAGTGCACAAGGTCTTATGTGATTCGCAATTGTTGATCTAGTTGATACGGCAACTACATGATTCTTGCCCATATGCGTTGTTCGAACGCATGGAACTCAAGCTGGCGCAGCTCATGCGTGCCCTGCAGGAAGCGCCGTTGCTGCAGCACGGCATTCCAGGCGCGCAGCGCGGGGCATGCACCGCTGACGCCGGGATGGCATTCGCGCGTGAGCAGTGCGTGCTTCGCGGCAAGTCCCCATGCAAAGAGCACTGCCTAGTTGCGTGCTGCCTGTACGAAACGGCGCGAGGACGTCTTGCGCAAGACCGCTGCAGCACTGCAAGGCGGAAGAGCGTTTTTTGGCTTGCGGTTCAGGCCAGGAGCACGCCTGTACAGCGCGCCTCCGCTGGAGGCCATGCGATGCCGCTGCGCTGGCGGCATGGTGGATAGCGAGCCGGCGTGTCAGGCCGGCGTGGTGTGCTTGCGCACCGGTATACGTGGCCGAGCCGCACCCGCGGACTGCTCGAGCCGCTGTGGTGCTGGCGTTGCAGCACCGCCATGCGCGGTGCGGAAGATGCGAACCGACTCCACCACGACTTCGGCCCGGTGGTGCAGCGAGCGGGCTGCCGTGGAGAGCTGCTCCACCATCGCGGCGTTTTGCTGCGTGACGCTGTCGAGCTGGCTCACGGACTTGTTGACGAGTTCCACGCCCTGCGCCTGCTCCTGCGCGGCGCGGCTCATGTCGGCGATCAGGCCGAACACCCGGTCCACCGCCTGCGCGCTCTGGCGCACGGTGCGGCCCGTGGCCTCGGCCAGCGCGTTGCCGGCTT
>JAEYPG010000372.1 GCA_023410975.1 Pseudomonadota bacterium | reverse complement strand
TTAAGAGTGAAGTAAATCCCGTTCGGGCTGAGCCTGTCGAAGCCCCCGGCGCAGCCGGCCCACAGGCCCTTCGACAAGCTCAGGGCGAACGGTGATCTTTCACTGACGACTTGGACTTGGAATCAGTTGTCCACCGTGCTTCGCACGACCCGCGACGCTTGGAAACAGCGCTTGGCAGCAGCGCGGCTCACGGTGAGTTTCTTCCTAGACCAGCGGCACCGTGAGCTGCTTGATCAGCGGCAAGGTCTGCGGGCGCACGCCGCGCCACCACTGGAACGCCTCGGCAGCCTGCTCCACCAGCATGCCCACGCCATCGGCCAGGCGCTGCACGCCGGCCCCCTGGGCCAGGCGCAGGAACGGCGTCAGGCCCTTGCCGTAGGCCAGCTCGTAGGCCAGCTGCGCGCTGCCGAACACGCCGGCCGGCACCGCGGGCAACTCGCCGGTGAGGCTGGCCGAGGTGGCGTTGAGCACGATGTCAAAGCTCTGCCCTTCGAGCTCGCGCAGGCCGCAGGCGCGGATGGGGCCCGCGCCCTGGCATTGCTGTGCCAGCGCCTGGGCCTTGGCCACGGTGCGGTTGGCCAGGACGAACTCCGCCGGCTGCTGGGCCAGGAAGGGCAGCAGCGCGCCCCGCGCCGCGCCGCCGGCGCCCAGCATCACCACCCCCTGGCCCGCCAGGCTGAAGCCCAGGTTGCGCTGGATGTCGTTGACCAGCCCGATGCCGTCGAAGTTCTCGGCGCGCACCCTGTCGCCGTCGAAGGACAGCGCGTTGGCCGCGCCAGCCAGCCGCGCCGCCTCGGACACCTCGGTGGCGTAGGCGAAGGCATCGAGCTTGAACGGCGCGGTGATGTTCACGCCCCTGGCGCCGGCGGCACGGAAGGCGTCCACCGCTTCCCTGAACTGTCCCAGCGGCGCTTCGAGCCGGGTGTACTCGATGTCCTGCCCGGTCTGGCGGGCGAACTCGGTGTGGATCAGCGGCGACTTGGAAAAGCCCACCGGGTTGCCGACGATGGCGTAGCGATCGGTCATGACGGTTCTCCTTCAGAGCTGCGCGACGGCGTCCTCGGCGTGGAGCACGCCCTCGGCCACCATGCGGTCGATGTCCTCGTCGCCATAGCCCAGGCTGCGGGCGATGGCGCGGTTGTGCTGGCCCATCAGCGGCGCGGGCACGGTCTGCTTCGTGTCGCAGTCCGAGAAGCGGAAGGGCGTGTTGGGCAGCCTCACCTTGCCCAGCACCGGGTGCTCGTGCTCGGTGACCACCTCGCGGGCGATGATCTGCGGGTCCTGCAGCACCTCGTCGATGCGCTGCACCTTGGCGCAGGGTACGTCGATGGCGTCCAGCGCCGCCAGGCACTCGGCCACGCTGCGCGCCTCGGTCCAGGCGCGCACCACCGGCAGGATCTCCAGCCGGTGCGCGTTGCGCCCGGCCGCGGTGTAGAAGCGCGCGTCGGCCGCGAAGGCTTCTCCGCCCACGAGCGCGGCCAGCCGCTTCCAGGCGTCGTCCACCTGCGCGGCGATCACGAGGTAGCCGTCGGTGGCGGTGAAGACGCCATAGAGCGTGCTGGTGGGCAGGTCGTGGCCGGTCTGCTCCGGCACTTCCTTGCCGCCGGAGAGCGTGTAGCACTGGATGGCGTACTCGTGCATCGACACCAGCGTGTCGTAGAGCGCCATGTCGATGTGCCGGCCCTTGCCGCTCTTGACGCGCCCCAGCAGCGCCGCGCAGACGGCGGCCACGCCGTGCGTGCCGGTGTAGAGGTCGCCCAGCGCGATGCGCAGCAGCGGCGGCGCCTCGCCGGGCTTGCCCACCATGGACATGATGCCGCTCTTGGCCTCGGCGATCAGCCCGAAGCCGGCGCGGTGCGAGTCCGGCCCCGTGTGGCCGTAGGCCGACACCGAGCAATAGACCAGGCCCGGGTTGCGCGCGGCGAGCGCCTCGTAGCCCAGGCCCAGCTTGTCCAGCGCGCCGGGGCGGTAGTTCTCGACGAACACGTCGGCGCTGTCCACGAGCTTGTGCATCAGCTCCAGCCCGCGCGGGTCCTTGAGGTTGATGCACAGGCCCTGCTTGCCCATGTTCTGCTGCAGGTAGTAGCCGCTTTGCCCGTTGATGAAGTAGGCGTGCTGGCGCCCCGCGTCGCCAGTGGTGGGGCGCTCGACCTTGATGACCTCGGCGCCCATGGCGGCCAGGCAGCGCGAGAGGTAGGGACCGGCCAGGAAATGGCTGTAGTCGATGACGCGGATGCCGGCCAGCGGCAGCGCTTCGGTATGGCTCATGGAGTGCTCGCGATTCGTTGCGGACGTATTCAGGCGGCGGCCGGGCGCAGCGGGATCATCAGGCGGTGCTCGCCCTTCTGGACCACCTCGCCGCGCTGGTTGATGAGCTCCGAGGGCAGGATGACGATGCCCCAGCCCGGGCGGCTCTTGCTCTGGCGCGCGGTGCCGACGCGGAACTTCACGCGCACCTTGTCGCCGAGCTTGATCGGCAGCACGAAGTCCCAGCTCCAGCCCATGGACATGCCCGGCTGGAAGCGCAGCGCGCTGCGGGTCTTCAGGCCGTCGGCGATGGACAGGCCGAACAGGCCGTGCGCGACACGGGTGCCGAAAGGCGTGGTTTTGGCGTAGTCCTCGTCGGTGTGCACCGGCGTGAAGTCGCCGGTGAGCTCGGCATAGGCCATCACGCGGGCCTCGGTCACCTCGTACTCGGGGCTGGTGCACTCCGCACCCACCTCCACTTCGTCCCAGTACAGCTCGGGCGTGCCGGGATCGGGGCTGTGGCTCATGTCTCGTTCCTTGGGGTTCGTGTCGTTGATGCCGCCTCAGGCGCGCGGGTCCACCGCCAGGGCTTCGTCCACCGAGCGGCCGGTGGCCTGCAGGACCTCCACCGCCAGCCCGTCGGGCAGGCGCAGCCAGTTGCGGCCCTGGGGCATTTCGGTCACGCCGAAGGCCTGGGCGGCCTGCAGCGCGGATTCCAGGTCGGTGGTCATCACGCCCAGGTGCGCCAGGCGTCCTTCGGGACCCTCGAAGCCCGGGTCCTGGATGAACTGCATGCCGCCGATGGTCCAGACCTGGCGCGGCGCCTCGGGGTCGCCATCGACCATGCGCGTGCTCATGCCCAGCACCTCGCGGAAGAAGCGCAGGTGCCACTGCAGGTCCTTCACACGCACGGCCACGTGCTCGACGTAGGAACGGGTGTTCGCCGTCATGGGGTGTCTCCTTGAATGGTTCAGGCGGCCTGCAGCCGGCGCTCGATGCCCTTGATGCAGGCCACCAGCGTGCGGTTGACGGGCGTGGGCACGCCCAGCCGCTCGCCCTGGCGCACGACGGCGCCGTTGATGAAGTCGATCTCGGTGATGGAGCCCTTCTCCAGGCTCTGCAGCATCGAGGTCTTGAACTGGGGCGGCAGCCCGGCGCTGGCCTTGACCCAGGGCTGCCGCGGATCGGTCATGGACAGCCGCACGCCCTGGGCCTGGGCCACCGCGATGGCTTCGGCGACCGCAGCGAGGGCGGCCTGCTCGATCTCCGGCACGGCGTACAGCTCGCCGTAGCCGAGCCCGGTGATGCCGGCCAGCGCGCCGGTGGCCACGTTGACCAGCAGCTTGTCCCACATCGTCCCGAGGATGTTGTCGCTGACGATGCAGCGCAGGCCGGCGGTCTCGAACGCCTTGGCCACGGCCTGGGCGCGGAAGCTCACCGTGCCGTCGAGCTCGCCGATGAGCGTTTCCTTGTCCTTGACGCCGATGCGCACCCGCCCCGGCGCCAGCAGCACGCCGCCGACGTAGGTCTTGCCCGCCATCACGCGGTCGCGGCCCACGACGGCGATGAGCTCGTCCTCATGGCCCAGGCCGTTTTGCAGCGACATCACTGCCGTGTCGGGGCCGACGATGGGCGATGCCGCCTCGATGGCGCGCCGGGTGTCGAAGGATTTGACGAGCACGATCACGAGGTCCATCGGCTCCAGGGCGGCGCAGCCCGTCGAAGCGCGGACCTTCACGCTGCGCTCCACGCCGTCCTCGACCAGGCGCAAGCCGTCGCGGTTCATGGCCGCCACGTGCGCGGCGTTGCGCGTCACCAGCGTGACCTCGCAGCCGCTCTCGGCCAGCACGCCGCCGATCGCGCAACCCAGGGCGCCAGCACCCAGCACACAGATCTTCAAGTTCATTCCTCGTCGCTTGCCGCTGCCTGCATGGACAGCGGATGGCCGCGACGATAAGCAGCGGCGAAGGTGCTGCCAATGCAATGCAGCCAATACACTCCATTGCGTTTTGCAATGTCTGATGCCGCCTTTCCATGAGTACCGACGACACCGCACTGCCGGACATGAAGCTGCTGCGCCTGTTCGAGCTGCTTTACGCCACGCGCAGCGTCACGCGCGCAGCGGAGCAGCTGGGACAGAGCCAGCCCACGGTGAGCATCTGGCTGGGCCGGCTGCGCGAGCTGCTGCACGACCCGCTGTTCGTGCGCACGCCCGCAGGCATGCAGCCCACGCCGCGCGCGGAAGCCCTCATCGGCACGGCGCGGGAAGCGCTGGCCTGCGTGCGGCGGCTGGCCGAGACCGCGCCGGAGTTCGATCCGGCAAAGGCACAGCGGCGGTTTCGCATCTGCATGACCGACGCCAGCCACGTCACGCTGCTGCCACAGCTGCTGGCGCACGTGCGGGCCGCGGCGCCGAGCGTGCGGCTGGAAGCGGCGCGCATCGACGCGGACACAGCGCGTGCGCTGGAGGGTGGAGATGCCGACCTCGCCATCGGCCTGGTGCCGGGTCTGGAGGCGGGCTTCTTCCAGCAGAAGCTGTTTGCGCAGGACTGGGTCTGCCTGGCCAACCGCCGCCACCCGCGCCTGGCCGATGGTCGGTTGACGCTGCGCCGTTACGAGGCGGAGCCGCACGTGGCCATCGCTTCGGGCACCGGCTACCAGTTGCTCGCCGCGACGCTCAAGGAGCGCAACATCAAGCGCGACGTGCACCTGGAGCTGCCGGGCTTCCTGGGCCTGCCCGCCATCATCTCCACCACCGACCTCGTGGCCACGCTGCCGCGCCACATCGGCGAAACCCTGGCGCGCACGGCGGACCTGGCCGTGTTCAAGTGCCCGCTGCCTATCCCGGGCTTCGAGGTCAAGCAGCACTGGCATGCCCGGTTCCACCACGACGCCGCCAACCGCTGGCTGCGGGGCGTGTGCGCGTCGATGTTCATGCAGGAAGGCATACCGCCCAAGGCGTGAACCCCGTCGCGCGCATGGGCAGGCGGCTGCTGCCTGCGTCCGCCTCAATCCGCGGCCGGGACGGCCTGCTGCAGGTGCTCGATGAGCGCGCGCGTGATGTGGCTGAGCTCGCCAAGGTCGCGGAAGACGATCGACATGTGCCGCTGCGCCCAGGCTTCCTGGAGCTCGATGCTGCGCAGGCGCCCGGCCGCCACGTGCGGCGCCAGTACGCCTGAAGGCAGCAGCGTGATGCCCAGCCGCGTTTCGGCCAGGCGGCACATCGCGTCGAAGCTGCTGACCTGGATGCGCTGCTGCAGCGGACGGCCGCAGGCCTGCGCGCCCTGGGCCATGAGGATGGCCAGCGAGCTGTCGGCATGCGGTCCGACGAAGGGGTAGGCCAGGGCCTCCTCGAAGCGCACGGCCTCGCGCCCGGCCAGCGGATGGCCCTCGGGCACGCCCAGCGTGAGGCGGTCGCTGCGGTACGGCCGCGTGCTGAGCCCGCTGGAGGACACCTGGCTGGCGACAATGCCGATATCGGCGCTGCCGTCGGCCACCGCCTGCGTGACGGCCTTGCCCGTGTGCTCCTCCAGAGAGAGTTGCACGCCCGGGTTGCGCACGAGGAAGGACTCCAGGTCTCCCGGCAGGAACTGGATGAGCGCCGAGGCCACCGCGTGCAGCCGGATGTGGCCGCGCAGCCCGCCGGCGTACTCGTGCAGCTCCTCGTCCATGCGCTGCACCAGCTGCAGCATCTGCCGCGCGTGGTGCAGCAGCGACTGCCCAGCGGGCGTGAGCATCACGCCGCGCGGCTGGCGCACCAGCAGCGGCGTGCCGGCCAGCGCCTCCAGCTCGCCGATGCGCTTGCTCACCGCCGACACCGCCAGGTGCCGCCGCTCCGCGGCGCGGGTGAGGTTGCCGCACTCGGCGACGGCAACGAAAAGCTCCAGGCTGATGAGGTCGTGACGCATGGAGCGAAGGGTCTCATGGCCGCAAGCGCTCGCCGGCGCGGCGCGGCGCTTGCGGCACGCGCCTTGCCCGCCGCCGACACCCCCACTTCGCACAGGATCAGCCATGGAGCTCGGGACCTCGTCCACCGCGGCATACGCGCCGGGCAGCGTGACGGACTTGCCCCATCCGGTGGCGCCCGAGGGGCGTTTGCAAGGGGACCGGGTGCGCCGCCACACGGCGCACGAGGTGCTGCGGCGCATCGACGACGCCACGGCGGCGAGCCTGGCGCAATGCGCCGCCGGCGGGCCGCAAGCCATCGCGCAGCGCCTGGACGCGCTGGAGCGCGAGTGGGACGCCGACCGCGTGCTGGAGACCAAGACCGCCGCCATGGGCCTGATGGCGCTGGCGCTGTCCATGGCCAAGCCGAAGCTGCTGGTGCTGCCCGGCGTGGTGGCGCTGGCGCTGATGACGCAGGCGCTCACCGGCCGCCACCCGCTGATGCCGCTGCTGCGCCGCCTGGGCGTGCGCACCGCGCGCGAGATCGAGCGCGAGCGCCATGCGCTCAAGGCGCTGCGCGGCGACTTCGCGGGCCTGGGCGACGCGGACACCAGCAACGCCCAGCCGGCCCCGGCGCCCACCGTGACCGTGCCGCCGCGGTCGGACCTTCACTGAGCCGGGAGCCCGCCATGCCTCACATTGCCCAGCAGTTGCCCCCCACCAGCCGGCGCGTGGAGCTGCACACCGCGCCGCACCTGAACCAGGCCATCCGCGAGCGCACCGAGGCCGAGGTGATGCGGCTGGAGCAGGCCGAGCCGCAAGCCATCGAGGAGCGGCTGCGGGCGCTGGACGCCGAATGGGACATCGAGCGCCGGCTGCAGCTCAACGCCTCGGTGGCCTCGACGCTGGGGCTGCTGCTGGCCGCGACGGTGAGCCGGCGCTTCCTGCTGCTGCCCGTCGCGGTGTTCGGCTTCTTCGGCCAGCATGCGCTGCAGGGCTGGTGCCCGCCGGTGCCGGTGATGCGGCGGCTGGGCATCCGCACCACGCGCGAGATCGAGCGCGAGCGCTACGCGCTCAAGGCGCTGCGCGGCGATTTCGACCAGGTGCCCGACACCGCCGCCCCGGTGCCCGAGCGCGTGCGCGCGGCGCTGGCGGCGGTGGATGCGTGAGCGGCGAGCCCGTCCTTATCCCCGCCGCGCCGCCGGCAGCGCATTGAGCGGAATGCGCAGGTAAGCCACGCCGTTGTCCTCGGCCGGCGGCAGCTCCCCGGCGCGCACGTTGACCTGGATCGACGGCAGGATCAGCGCGGGCACCTCCAGCGTGGCGTCGCGTGCCTGGCGCAGGGCCACGAAGGCGTCCTCGCTCACGCCCTCGTGCACGTGGACGTTCGCCCGCCGCTGCGCCGCCACCGTCGTCTCCCAGGCCGGCCCGCGGCCCGCGGGCGGGTAGTCATGGCAGACGAACATGCGCGTGGCCGGGGGCAGCGCCAGCAGGCGCTGGATCGAGCGGTACAGGGTGCGCGCATCGCCGCCGGGAAAGTCCGCCCGCGCCGTGCCCACGTCCGGCATGAACAGCGTGTCGCCCACGAACACCGCGCCGTCCACCAGGTAGGCCATGTCGGCCGGCGTGTGGCCGGGCACCAGCAGCGCGGTGGCCTCGACCTCGCCGATGCGGAAGGTCTCGCCGTCCTTGAACAGGTGGTCGAACTGGCTGCCGTCCGGCAGGAACTCGCGCTCCAGGTTGTAGAGCTTCTTGAAGGTGGCCTGCACCTCTCGGATGCGCTCGCCGATGGCGATCTGCCCGCCCAGGCGCTGCTGCAGGTGGCGCGCGCCCGAAAGGTGGTCGGCGTGCGCGTGGGTTTCCAGGATCCATTGAACCGTCAGCCCCTGCGCCGACACGTAGTCCGCCATGGCGTCGGCCGACGCCGTGCCCGTGCGGCCGGACTTGAAGTCGAAGTCCAGCACCGGGTCGATCACGGCGGCGCGGCGCGTGGCCTGGTCGGCCACGACGTAGGACACCGTCCAGGTGGCCGGATCGAAGAAGGGCGCGATGGTGGTGCGGGTGCTCATGGAAGGCTCCTTGGCAACGTTCTATTGATTCATATTATGTTTTTTGGTAAACTGTAGTCAAGCGAATCGAGAAAGAGGTTCATGCCCGACACCCCCACCGCCATCGACCCGGACGTGCTGCGCAGCGCCGCCGGGCGTGCCGTCAGCGCCCTGAAGGTCCTGGCCAATGAGGAGCGGCTGCTGCTGCTGTGCCAGCTTTCGCAGGGCGAGCGGTGCGTGGGCGAGCTGGAGCAGCGGCTGGGCATTCGGCAGCCGACGCTGTCGCAGCAGCTCGGCGTGCTGCGCACCGAGGGCGTGGTCCACACGCGGCGCCAGGGGAAGAACGTCTTCTACAGCGTCGCGGACCCGTCCCTGCTGGAAATCCTGGCGGTGCTCTACCGCCTGTACTGCCCCAAGGAGTGAATCATGACCATCGACTGGAGCGCATTCACGCCCTGGCCGGCGCTGGCCGGCGGGGTGCTCATCGGCCTGGCGGCGGTGCTGCTGGTGCTGCTCAACGGGCGCATCGCCGGCATCAGCGGCGTGCTTGCGGGCCTGCTCAAGCCCGCCAAGGGCGACGTCGCCTGGCGCGCCGCCTTCGTGCTCGGCCTGGTCGGGGCGCCGCTGGTGTATCGCCTCGTGGCGGCGCTACCGCTGCCCCGCATCGAAGCCGGCTACGGCGCGCTGGTGCTGGCCGGGCTGCTGGTCGGCCTGGGCACCCGTTACGGATCGGGCTGCACCAGCGGCCACGGCGTGTGCGGGCTGTCGCGGCTGTCGCCGCGTTCGCTGGTGGCGACGCTGGCCTTCATGGGCGCGGGCTTCGCGACCGTCTTCGTGCTGCGCCACCTGCTGGGCGCCTGAGGAGCTGACATGACCGCCTTCGCTGCACTGCTGGCCGGCCTGGTCTTCGGGCTGGGCCTGATCGTCTCCGGCATGGCCGACCCGGCCAAGGTGCTGGGCTTCCTGGACCTGGCCGGCGCCTGGGACCCGTCGCTGGCCTTCGTGATGGCCGGCGCCATCGGCGTCGGCCTGGTGGGCTTCGCGCTGGCCAAGCGCCGCACGCGCTCCGTGCTGGGCCAGGAGATGAAGCTGCCCACCGCGCGGCACATCGACCGCCGGCTCGTGGGCGGCAGCCTGCTGTTCGGCGTCGGCTGGGGCATTGCCGGCTTCTGCCCGGGCCCGGGGCTGGTGGCGCTGGGCATGGGCGAAGCCAAGGCGCTGGCCTTCGTGCTCGCCATGCTCGCCGGCATGGGGCTGTTCGAGCTGCTGGAGCGGCGCGTGACGCTGCGCCGGCGCCAGCCGGCCTGAAGGCTGAAGCCCCATGACCGGAAATGAAGGCCCCTGGTGGCCGGCGTTCGCGACGGTGGCCGTGCTGCTGGCCTACGAAGGATGGTTGTTTCTCGCGCAACGGCACCGCCCCGGCCAGTGGGCCCGCAGCGCCCACGCCAGGCTGCGCGAAGCCTGGTTCGCCGCGGTATCGGCGCATCCGGGCAGCGAGATCCTGGCGGTCCAGACGCTGCGCAACTCGCTCATGTCCGCCACCATGACGGCCTCCACCGCCGCGCTCGGCCTCATGGGCACGGTGACGCTGGCGGTACCGTCGCTGCACGAGGCGTTCGCGAGCACGGTCCGGTTCACGCCGCGCCTGGTGCTGGAGCTGGTGCTGCTGAGCCTGCTCTTTGCCTCGCTGGTGTCCTCGGTGATGGCCGTGCGCTACTACAACCACGTCGGCTTCATCGGCGGCATGCCGGTGGGCTCGCCCGCGCGGCGGCAATGGCACGCGACGGGCCTGGACTACGTGCGCAAGGCCGGCGTGCTCTACAGCATCGGACTGCGGCACCTGATCCTGGTGGCGCCCGTCGTGGCGGCCACCCTCTACCCGGCCGCCGGCCCGGTGGCCGCGCTGCTGGTGGTCGCGGTGCTGCTGCGACTGGACCGGGTCACGGTGGGCGGCCCGGAAGACCGCGCCGGGAAGCACGTCGAACAGGGCCCGGGGCCCGATACGGGCTGACGGCGGTGCCTCATGCAGCGGCCCGCGGCTCCAGCCAGCGCGCCACCTGCTCGATCAACCAACCCTCGTCGTCCAGCGGCAGGTCGTGCCCGGCGTCCGGGTGCAGCGCCAGCGGCAGCCCCCAGTGCGCGGCCAGCGCCTGCGAGCAGCGGGCATCGACCAGCGCGTCGCCGCGAGAGGCCAGCAGCAGCAGCGGCACCGGCGGCGCGCTGGTGGGCGCCCGGAAACCCGCCGCCGCCAGGAGCTGGCGCAGCGCATTGAGCCGCGACACCGGATGCGCGCGGCCCAGCGC
>JAEYPG010000348.1 GCA_023410975.1 Pseudomonadota bacterium | reverse complement strand
GCGCTGGGCCGGGTGGACCGGCGCATCGAGGTCAGCGGCGGGGCACAGGCGCGGCTGCAGGAGCGCGCGCTGTCGCTGCGCGGCGGCTTCAAGGTGGACCAGGGCCTGATCGACCTGGGCCGCAGCGCAGCGCCGGCGCTCTCGGAGGACGTGGTGGTAGTGGACGACCCCTCGCTGCAGCCCAAGCCGGCCAAGGACACCGGCCAGCCGCAGGCGCCCATGCGCATGGACCTGAACCTGGGCCTGGACCTGGGCAGCAACCTGCGCGTGCGCGGCAAGGGCATCAACACGCTGCTGGCGGGCGAGCTGCGCGTGACGGCGCCGCGCGACCAGATCGCGGTCACGGGCACGGTGCGCACAGTGCAGGGCGTGTTCGAGGCCTACGGCGCCAAGCTCGACGTCACGCGCGGGCTGGTGACCTTCAACGGCCCGGTGGCGAACCCGACGCTGGACATCGAGGCGCTGCGCACCGACCTGGAGGCGGTGAAGGTGGGCGTGGGCATCACGGGGTCGGCGCAGAACCCGCGCGTGGCGCTGGTATCCACGCCGGAGATGGCGGACATCGACAAGCTGTCCTGGCTGACGCTGGGCAAGGCCTCGACGGACCTGGCGGGCGACCAGACCGCGCTGCTGCAACGCGCGGCGCTGGCACTGCTGGCCGGCAACAAGGGCAGCAGCGGCCCGGGGCTGGCACAGCGCCTGGGGCTGGATGCGGTCTCGTTCTCGCGCGGCGCCTCGGGCGGCCTGTCGGACGCGGTGGTGGGCGTGGGCAAGCAGCTCTCGGAGCGCTTCTACGTCGGCTACCGCCAGAGCCTGGACGCCACCGGCGGCGGCTTCGACCTGATCTACAAGATCGCCGAGCGCTTCACCCTGCGGCTGCTGACGGGGCAGACGACAGGGGTGGACCTGGTGTGGACGTGGCGGTGGGATTGATGCCGCCTTCAAGTCGGCGGTGCAAGACACCGTTCGCCCTGAGCTTGTCGAAGGGCCTGTTGGCCGGTTGTGCCAGGGGCTTCGACAAGCTCAGCCCGAACGGGTTTTCTTTCAGTACCAATGAAGAACTGGATTGAGCACGCCGCTCAATGCCAGTCCGCATCCGGCTGCAGCTTCAGCCGCCGCGCCGCCTGCACCACGTCCTCCAGCTCCACCGGGTCGCTGAACGGGTCCTCGTCCAGCACCGTGACGCGGTTGAGCAGCCGCTGCCAGCGGTGCAGCTCCTCGACCACGGGCGCATAGGGCTCGCGCCGCAGGGTGCCGTCGGGCTCTTCGACCAGGTCGCACAGCCCGTTGTGCAGCCACTGGCCGTTGTGCCAGTCGGGCATGTCCACCGCCGGGAACAGGCAGACGCCATGTAAGTCGATGCCCTCGTCCACCGCGGCCAGCGACTCCTGCATCACGTCGCACAGCCAATCCTTGCGGCCCTTGCCCAGGCCGCTGGTCTCGGAGATCACCATCGGCAGCCGGTAGCGCTCCCACACCGTGCGCAGCAGGGTGCACAGCGGCAGGATGCGGTCGTCGCCGGGTTCCAGCGCCTGGTGCGGGCCCTGCGCGCGGTACTCCATCTGGCCGAAGGAGTAGCAGTTGCAGCCCACGATGTCGAGCAGCTCCGGCGCCCCGCCCAGCTCCGGCCGTCGGCGGCCGGACAGCACGTCCCAGGCGTGGCAGGCGTCCTCGTCCTCCTCCTGCCGCGCGGCCTCGGCCAGGTCGGGCCGGTCGCGCGGCGGCACGACGTGGATCAGCGGCTCCACGTGCAGCATGCGGGCCTCGGCGTCCACCTCGCGGATCGCCTTCACGCCGGCGATGGCCGCCGCGCACAGCGCGTCGCGCAGCCGCATGCGCTGCCCGCGGTCGCGGCCGAAGGGCGCCATCCAGCCCCACTCGCCGCCGGCGAAACTCCAGAAGGTGATCTCGTTGATGGGCGTGAAGCAGTGCGGCCCGCGCACGCGCGGCACCACGTACTCGGCCGCGGCGCGGCAGTAGGCGGCGAAGCGCGGCGCGAAGTCCGGCGCGAAAGGATCGGTACCATCCGGGTAGCCGTAATGGCACAGGTCCCACACCGGCAGCAGCTGGGCGCGGTTGATGGCGTCGATGAGCGGGTCCAGGCACGAGAAGTCGTGGCGTCCGCCGCCCTGGTCCGCCAGCGGCCACGGGATGCCCTCGCGCGCCACGGCGATGCCCACGCTGCGCAGGAAGGCATAGTCGGCCACCGCCTGGCGGTCGTGCTGCGTCTCGGCCACGAGGTTGCGGCGGCCCCGGTCCTTCCACTCGAAGGTGGAGCACTCGAAGCCGGAGAGGAAGAAGGTGGGAAAGATGCCGGCGCGCCGTGCCATGCCGCCTCCGCCAAGCTGTACGTCGGCAGCGGGCGGCAAGGGGCGGTCCCGCGCCGGGGGCGGGTCGCGCGTGCGCGACGGCGGTCCGCGCCGTGCCTTTCCAGCCGACGGCGCCGGGCCCCCCGGCACCATCCGGCCTGGGAACGGTCGTGAGGCTCGTGATGAGGCATGGCAGACATCCGCAACGGCTGAACAACGGCATGGCGCTTGCCGAGCCGGGCCATGGCTACCGACAACCACCCCAATCCGCCCGGAGACACCATCGACCTGAACGACGACGCATCCGTGCGCCGCTGGGTCGATTACTTCGGCATCACGGTCACGCAACTGGAAGAAGCGGTGAAGGCCGCCGGCAACAACGCGCAGGACGTGAAGCAGCACCTGCTCAACCAGGGCAGCAGCGCCGGCGCGAGCTGAGGTCGGCGCCGGCCATGCCGCCCGGCGCCAGGCTGTGGCGGGCGCTGGCCGGCCTCGCGCTGGGCTTCGCCTGCGCCTGGACACTGGCGGCGGCGCCGGCGGCTTCGGCAGCCAGCGGTACGCTCCCGGCGGTGGCTGCGGTCACGCCTGCCGGGCCGGTGGTCGTCGGCTCCAAGCGCTTCACCGAGAGCTATCTGCTGGGCGAGCTGGCCACGCAGGTCCTGCAGCGCGCCGGCATCGCAGCGCGGCATCGGCAGGGGCTGGGCAACACCGGCATCCTGGAGCAGGCGCTCGCCAGCGGCGCCATCGACCTTTACCCGGAGTACACCGGCACCATCGCGCGCGAGCTGCTGCGGCGCGAGGGGGCCGACGCGCCGCGCACGCTGGAGCAGCTCAACGCGCTGCTGGCGCCGCGCGGGCTCAAGGCGGCCGTGCCGCTGGGCTTCAACAACACCTACGCGCTGGCGATGCGCGAGGACGAGGCCACGCGGCTGGGCGTCGCTTCACTGTCGGACTTGGCGCGGCTACCGCGCGAGCGGCAACGCGCGCTGCGCTTGGGGCTGTCGCACGAGTTCCTGCAGCGCGCCGACGGCTGGCCGGGGCTGCAGCGCGCCTACGGCCTCTCCTCCGAACCCGGCGCCGGCCTGGACCACGGCCTGGCCTACCAAGCGCTGGCACAGGGGCGGGTGGACCTCGTGGACGTCTACACCACCGATGCGCAGATCGCCCGCCTGCGGCTGCGCGTGCTGCGCGACGACCGCAACTTCTTCCCCCGCTACGACGCGGTGCTGCTGATGCGCGCCACGCTGGACGAGGCCCCGCTGCAGGCGGCGCTGGCCGGGCACATCGACGAGGCGGCCATGATCGCGATGAACGCGCGGGCCGAGCTGGACGGACGGCCTTTTGCCGAGGTGGCGCGCGAATTCCTGGACGGACGCGGTGCCGGCGCCAGCGCCTCGGCCTCCGCAACGCGCACGGTGCCGGGCTTCATGGAGCGGCTGCTGGCGCCGGACCTGGGCCGCCTCCTGGCGCAGCACCTGGCGATGGTGTTCGGCTCGCTGGCGCTGGCGGTCGCCGTGGGCGTGCCGCTGGGCGTGCTGGCACACCGCTTCCGGCGCCTGGCCGGCGTGCTGCTGGGCGCGGTGGGCGTGCTGCAGACGGTGCCGTCGCTGGCGCTGCTGGCCTTCCTGATCACGCTGGTCGGGCGCATCGGCTTCGTGC
>JAEYPG010000553.1 GCA_023410975.1 Pseudomonadota bacterium | reverse complement strand
ACGCACGCCCATGCTGTCGGCAATCGGCCAGGGCCTGCGCCATGTGCACGGTTCGCCCGTGCTGCGGGCCGTGCTGCTGCGCGCCTTTGTCTTCTTCACGCAGTCGGTAGCGCTGGTGGCCCTGCTGCCACTGCTGGCCAAGCGCATCGGCGCCGACGCCACGACTTACACCGCGCTGCTGGCGGCCATGGGCGCCGGGGCCGTGCTGGCCGCGTTCGCCCTGCCCCGATTGCCGGCTGCGGCAGCGCGTGATCGCATCGTGGACGCCGGCGTGTGGCTCTACGCCGCGGCCACCGTGGCCGCCGTGTGGGCTCACGAGGCCTGGACACTGGCGCCGGCGCTGGCGCTGTCGGGCGCGGTGTGGCTGTGCGTGGCCAACACGCTGACCATGTCGGCTCAGCTCGTGCTGCCCACCGCGCTGCGCGCGCGCGGCATGGCGATCTACCAGATGAGCATCATGGGCGGCAGTGCCGGCGGTGCGGCGCTATGGGGTGCCGTGGCGGATCGCTCCTCGCTGACCACCGCGCTGCTGGGGTCGGCGGCAGCAGCCGTGGTGCTGCTGCTCGTGACCCGACGTGTCAGCATCGATGAGCGAGCTGTCCTTGAGCCGTGCCACTCCCCTGGCGCGGCCCGTGGCGCGGCAGCGGTGGAGTGACACCGAGCAGGAGCACGTTTCAGGGTTATCCCGGTGCTCAATGGATTGCAGAACGTGAACGGTTTGGCAATCCGCCGTTCACATTCCTGTGGCCGATTGCCGATACCGCAGCAGGCACCAGCGAACGCACCTGTCTCGGACAGTCCTGACAAGGGCTTCCCGAGCAGCCCACTGCCTGCGTGCCGCCCCTCAAGCCCGAAGGGCGGCACGGTGAAGCAATCAAGAACGCGATGTACGAGACATTCCCTCCCATGCGCACGGTGGCCGTGTTGGCTGCTCTGGGCGCGTGTGCATTCAGTGCCTGCGCCGAGGCGTCCTTCACCTTTGGCGGCTATGGCACGCTGGGCGCAGTCAGGGCCTCTACCGACGAAGTCCAGTTCCGCAGCAGTCCCCGCCAGCACAAGGGCGCGGACCGCTCAGTGGACTTTGGCGTGGACTCGCGCCTGGGCCTGCAGGCCACACTGCACGTCGACGAGGCCTTCTCCGCCGTGGGCCAGGTGCTGACCAGCCGGCGTGATGGCCGGGAAGATCCCCAGCTCGAGTGGCTGTATGTCCAATCCACGCCGATGCAAGGTCTGGACCTGCGCGCGGGCCGCTTGGTGCTGCCCATCTTCATGGTCTCGGACACCCGCAACGTCGGCTACGCCATCCATTGGCTGCGTGCTCCCAACGAGGTGTACGGTCCCTACGCGCACACGTCCTTCGATGGCGCACAGCTGCTGTGGCGCAGCAGCGACGGTCCAGTCAACCTGGGCGTGCAAGCCTCGGCAGGCACCAGCGAGGCGCCGCTGTTCCTGGCGGTCAGGACCGAGCTGAAATACCGGCGGCTTTACTCGGTGGCGGTCACGGCGGAAAGGAACGCGTGGACGTTGCGCGCCAGCAGGACGCTGGGCAAGGGGGCGACGTTTTCTGGTACCCCGGTCCCCAGCGGCGACGACACCTTCACCGACATCGGCGCGCAGTACGACGACGGCAGGTTCATTGCGGTGGGCGAATACATTTGGCGCAGCTACAGCGCCATGGGTCTTCTCGACCACGCCGCCTTCTACGTCAGTGCCGGCTTGCGCCTGGGCAGCTTGACGCCCTACGCGACCTATGCCCGCTTCATGCCTGAAGGCCTTTCTTTCGGCGTCAACGCGCCGGACGGCACGACGCGAGCGGTGGGCCTGCGCTGGGACGTGGCCCGCAACGTGGCGTTGAAGGCCCAGATCGAAGCCACACGGCACTCGAAATACGCCTTCGTCGATCCGACGCCGGGCTTCACTGCCAGACAACCCAGCGTGCGCGCGATGAGCGTGGCCATGGACTTCGTGTTCTGAAGCAGGCCATAGCGATGCGCAAGAAGCAAGTCGTTGCAGGCGTCGCATTGACGCTGGTGCTCACCACCGCCCACGCCGGCATCGTGGTCGTCGGCCACCCGTTGGCCCCGGCACTGAGCAAGGAGCAGGCGGCCGCGATTTTCCTGGGCCGGAACACCTCGCTGACGCCGCTGGACCAGCCGGATTCGTCCCCCATCCGCGCCGCTTTCTACAGGAAGGTGGCCGGGCGCGACTTGGCGCAGGTGAAGGCCATCTGGTCGCGCCTGCTGTTCTCGGGCAAGGGACAGGCGCCCAGGGAACTTGCGAACGCCGCCGAGGTAAAGAAGAGCGTGGCGGCCAACCCCAAGGCGGTAGGCTACATCGACGAGGCGGCCGTGGATGACAGCATCAAGGTGCTGCTCGACCTCGATTGAGCCCGACGCGCCTGGCGGCATTCCCTTCCTGCGTCGAGCCCTGTGTGCAGGGCCGACCCGCGGCCGCGCGTCCTGGGCATGACATGCGGCCCGGGCGTGTGCAGCAGTGCACACGCTGCAACCGCCGCGGTATCGAGCCGGCTGTGCAGCGGCCGATAGCGCAAACATGCATGCCCTGACCCTGATCGACACCCCGGCCCTCGTTGTCTTCAACATCATCCTTGCCTCGGCCATGGGGGTGGTGCTGCTGGTCACGCGGCTGGGCCTGGATACGGCCGCGGTCCGGCTCGACACCTGGCTCATCGGTGCGTCCTTGTTGATCCTCTCCCGGTTGATGACCCCGCTGGAGGAGGTCTTCGCGTTCCTGGGCCTGCATCTGCCGGGCATGACACTGATGCTGCCGCTGATGCTGTGCGGCCTGTACTGGCAGGCGATGGGGCTGCGTGGCCTGCGCGGGCGCGAAGTGCGCCGCAGCCACCTGCTACGCCACTCGCTGCTGGCGGGTATCACCGTAGTCGCCTTGGATACCGTGCTGGACATCACGGTGTTTCTGTACATCTTCCTGGCCGGGCTGCTGCTCGTGGGCATGCTGCTGCTGCGCGAGGCACTGATGCTGGCACGCCGCACCTGGGGCGGACGGCTGCTGGCTGCGACGGCGGGGCTGATGTTGATCAGCAACCTGCTCCTGCTGGACACGTCAGCCGCGTCCTCGGAACAGGTAGCCCGGCGTGGGTTGCTGGTAGAGATGCTGTGGGCGCTGTTCAGCACAGCAGGTTTCCTGCAGTGCCTGTACCAGGACCTGCGCGAAAAGCTCGCCGCCACCGCAATGACCGACGCGCTCACCGGTGCGCTCAACCGTCACGGCCTGTTGCCGCAACTCGAGCGCGAGCTCGCGCGCGCCCGTCGCGGCCAACCGCTGTCGGTGGTGCTGTGTGACCTGGATCATTTCAAGAAGATCAATGACCAGCACGGCCATGACGTAGGCGACACGGTTCTCAAACGCTTCGTGGCACGCGCGCGGGCCGGGTTGCGGCGCAGCGATCTGCTGGGCCGCTGGGGCGGCGAGGAGTTTCTCTTCGTGCTGCCCGATACCGCTGCCGCTGAAGCCGTGCGCGTGGCCGAGCGCGTACGAGCCAACCTCCTGGCCGACAGCGCAGCGCCCCCCATTCGCTTCAGTGCAGGTGTGGCCAGCACAACGGAGCCCGCGCTGCAGTGCGACCTGCAGCGCCTGTTGAGCTGCGCTGACCACCGGCTCTACATCGCCAAGCAGCAGCGTGACCGGGTCGTCGGCAACGACGCCGATGCACTCGACAGGCATGTCGGCTGATCGCTGCTGCACGTCCCGTGCGACTGCGCATCGATCTGCTGCACGACACAGGGCCATCGGCTGGCCTGGTCCAGAAGCTGCCGAAGCGCAGCGGGCATGCGCACTCGGCCCTGCGCACCAGGGGCATCGGTCGACAGCGCGATGCAGTGACGGGCTGTGAGGAACCGCCGCCGCAGCCCCTCGCGCCATGCATGTCGAACACGTTCAGCCCGTTGGGGACTGGTCCGGATCGGCCGCGGCCTCACCAATGGGAAGCTCCAGCGTGAACACGCTGCCGCCAGCTGCCCCCCTGGCGGCGCGCAAGTCGCCGTGCATGAGCTGTGCCAGCCGTCGGGCGATCACGAGCCCGATACCGGTGCCTTCGACCTTAGAGCGCTCGGCACCCAGGCGCTTGAAAGGCTGGAACAGTTGCTCGAGCTGCTCGTCGCTCAAGCCTTGACCGGTATCTTCCACGTCAAGGCGCAAGCGATCGCCGACAACCTGGGCCGACACGCGCACCCAGCCACCGCGACGGTTGTACTTCACGGCATTGGACACCAGGTTGAGGAGCACTTGGCGCAGCCGCAGGGCGTCGGCCTGTACCGCCGGCAGCCCGATGGGGACATCGTTGGTGAGCAACACACCGGCAGCCGCCGCCTGAGGCTCCATGACGTCCAGGCTGGCCGTGGCTACCGCGTGAATGTCCAGCAACTCCAGGCGCAGCTCGATACCCCGGGCCTCGATGCGGGCAAGGTCCAGCATCTCGCTGATCATGGCCAGCAGGTGTTCACCGGCAGCATGGATCTTGCGCACCCACTCGACATGGTTGGGCGCCAGCGGCGTCTGCGCGTCCAGCTGCATCAGCTGCGCAAAACCCATGATGGCATTCAGCGGCGTACGCAGCTCGTGACTGATGTGCGTAAGGAATCGGCTCTTGGCCTGGTTGGCCTGTTCCGCTGCCTCGCGCGCAGCGCGGTCGCTCTGGGCCTGCTTGAGCTGCGTGACATCCCGGAAGAACACCGTCAGGCCCTCCTCAGCGGGATAGGCCGTGATTTCAAAGTGGGCGCCCAGTGGTGCGAACGGTTCCTCGAAGCGAACGATGCGTCCGCTGGCCAGGCACTGCTCGTACTGTCGCTGGAACTCCGAGCCGGCTGCCTGCGGGAACTCCCGCCAGATGTTGCGACCCAGCAGTTCGTCGCGTGGGCGCTTGAGCATCACCTCGGCCTGCCGGTTGAGCAGCGTGAAGCGCCACTCGCGATCCAGCGCGAAGATTCCGTCCGTGATGCTTTCCATCGTGGACTCCAGCCGACGGGCCAGCGCACGCGCCGACTGCTCCAGCCGCTTGTTGTCGTCGATGTCGATGGACGATCCGTACCACTTGCGGGTACCGCACTTCTCGGTGGATACCAGCACTGCACGCGCCAGGTGCCAGCGGTAGACCCCGTCAGCCCGCCTCAGCCGCATCTCGACCTCTAAAGGCTGTCCAGTCTGGACTGCCCTGTTCCAGGCGTCCCTTGCGCACGCCCGATCCTGCATATGCACCAGGGCATCAAAGCCTTCGGACAGCAACCGCTCGCCCGGCAAGCCGGCATAGCAAGAAAGTGCCGGACTGACGTAGTCGACCTGCCCATCGGTGCGCGCCGTCCACACGATCAGTGGCATGGCCTCGGCCAGAAGACGCCAGGTTTCTATCTCGGCGCGCCGCTCGGTGATGTCGCGGAAGTAGACCGCCATGCCTTCGTCAGACGGGTACGCGGTGACGTCGTACCAGCGATCCTGGCGCAGGTAGTGGTACTCCAGCCGCGCAGTGCGGCCGCTCGCCATGACGTCGCGGTAGGTGCGCTCGAGCTCCGAGCCGACAATCCCGGCAAATACCTCCCAGACGCGCCGCCCCAGCACCGCGGCGCGTGGCTTGGCCAGCACCTGTTCGGCCGCAGCGTTGAAGTAAAGCATGCGCCAGTCGCGGTCGAGGAGGTAAAAGCCGTCGCTCATGCGCTCCAGCGTCGCTTCGAGTTGGCGCCCGACGCGGTTTCTCTCCTCGACGGCGTGCACCTGCTGCGTGATGTCCTGGAACGCGCCTTGCACGCGCACGACACGGCCTTCGGCATCCCGCACGGCCTCGCCGATGGAGCGCGTCCACAGTGCTTCGCCGCGGGTGTTGGTCATCCGCAGGACCAGGTCGTAGGGCTGTGCGTCGCGGCAGCAGCTCTCGAACGCGGCGCGCAGCAGTTCCCGATCTGGTGGTGCGAAATGCTCGAAGACCTGTGCCACATCGGGCTGCTGGTGCACGTCGAAGCCGAAGATGTGGAATAGCTCCTCGTCCCAGTGCAGGGCCTGCTGCAGGACATCGAAGTCCCAGGCGCTGAGCCGGCCCAGGCGACAGGCCAGGCGCAGGCGCTGGCTTGCCAGCTCCAGCGCCCGTGTGCCGACATGGCTCACGGCCTGCAACTCCTCCAGCCGCTGCGAGGTTTCCTGGTATCGCCGGCGATCCAGACGCGCCTGCAGCAGGCACACCGCCTGCCGCGCTTGGAGCCGTAGCAGGTCCGCGGCCTCGGCATCGAGGTGTCGGGACACGCTATCGAATATTTCCAGCAGGCCCACGCGCTCCCCGCCCTCCAGCACCAGCGGCATGCAGGCGTAGAAGGCGATGTGCGGCGCCTCCTTCACCAGGAGAGTGTCCCGCCAGCGGGTGTCGAGCCTGGCATCCTCCAGCACGAACAGACCACTGCCGGCGATGGCCTGTGCGTACAGCGACACCCCGTGTGCCACCTCCGGCATCACTGCGCCAAAGCAGGCCTTGACCCAGGTCCGCTCCCCATCCACGAGCGTCAGTGCTGCCGAGGCCGTGCCGCACAGCCGCGCCGTCACCCGTACGAGGTCGTCGTATTCGGGCTCGGGCGCGGTCGCCAGCAACGCCAAGTCGCGCAGGCTCCACAGGCGATGGGGGTTGTCCATCATTCTTGTTTTAGGAGCAAATTCCGAAGCTGCAAGAGCCGGGCGGCCTTGTGTAGGTTTGCACCACGGGCTGCCGTGTTCGTCCCGGAGAGTTGCCGGCAACCCTTGTATTTTCTTCTTTCTGACATCCGGCCTCGTGACTTGTGACAAGTCTTAACTACACCAGCCTGTCGGCCATCGATACGTCAGGTGCGTTCGGCGATAGACAAAGCTGAGCGCAGCAGTTGCCCGCGTCGCAGGGCGCTCGCTACGCTGGCTGCATGCTCCAGACACACGCAGCCGACGCCTCGCCGCCCACGGCATCGGACCGTCCCTACCCCACACGCCAGGGCCGCCTGCCACGCCACCTGCACGAGGTCAACTCGCAGTGGCTGAGCCGCCTGCTGGCGCACCGCTACACCGGCATCGAGGTGCATGGCCTGTCGGTGGTGGAGATCAAAAACAGCCACACCACCAAGCTGCGCGTGGCACTGGAACTCAACGAGGTTGGACGAGCCGCCGGCATTCCCAGCCAAGTGTGCCTGAAGTCCAACTGGTCGGAGGGATTTGAGAGCGGGGATATCTGCGAGCTCGAGGCACGTTTTTACCACCTGATGCGTGACCAGTTGCAGGCTCCGGTGCCGCGCTCGTACTACGCCGACTGGGACGGCGACGGTGGGGGCCGGGGCGTTGTGGTGATGGAAGACCTGGGCGTGGCCGAAGGCGACTTCGGCAACAGCGCGCACCACCTCGGCGTGGACGGGGTGGCCAGGGGCCTGGAGTCGCTGGCGGCGCTGCACGGCGCCTTGTGGGACAGCCCGCTGCTGGCGGCACAGTCCTGGCTGCAGACCTCCATGAACACGCCGGTCGACACCGATCAGGTTCTGCGCATGTACAACTACATCAAACTGAACCTGGCCAAGCCGAGCTACCAGGCCTTCCTGCCGCGCTGGCTTTACGACCAGCCGACGCTGCTGGCGCACGCCTTTGACGAGCTGGCGGAGTTCGCGCGCACGCAGCCCGGGCCACGCTGCCTGGTGCATGGCGACTCGCACCAGGGCAACAGTTTCCTGCGTGCCGGCGGCGAGCGTGTCTGGCACGACTGGCAGCTGGTGCGCCAGGGCCAGCCTTGGCGTGACGTCACCTACTTCATGCTGGGCGCCCTGACGATCGAGGAGCGTCGTTCCTCGGCGGCCGAGCTCATCCGTCACTACCGCGAAGCCTTGTCGGCCACGGGTGCGCGCGACGTGCCGGACCAGGACAGCGCCTGGGCACATTTGCGCCGCTGGCCGGTCTACGGCATGCAGGCCTGGCTGGCCAACGTCGACCACTGGGGCCAGGGCGGCATGCACATGGTCGAGCGCTTCTTCTGCGCGGCTGAGGACCTGGAAACCATCCCGCTGCTGACTGCTGGCAAGGCACCGCGGCGCACCGTGCGTCTGGGCCAAGGCGCACGGCCGATCGCCTCGGGACTGCGCAAGCTCCTTGGAGCCGGCGTTGAGCCGTAACCATTCCATGATCAAGGAACATGCCGCTCCTATCAGCACCGCCGCTCTGATGGAACGCCTGCGCGGCTGGCTGCCCACGCAGATGCCTGGCGCCTGCGACCTGGACATCAGCGACCCGGTCGAGCCGGCACAGGGATCGTCGAGCCGGACCATCCTGTTCAAGCTGAGCTGGCGTGAGCAGGGCGTGGGGCACGAGCGGGACCTGGTGGCTCGCATCCAGCGCGAGGCGGCCTGTCCGCTGCAGTCCGACGTGCTGCATCAGTACCGGACTATGGCCGCGATCGCCGATGCTGCCGACGTGGCCGTCCCGCGCCTGGTCCTGGCGCAGGAGGGTGCCGGGATCCTGGGGGCGCCTTTCTTTCTCATGGAGCGGGTCGAAGGACGGGTGCCTGCCGATTTCCCGAGCTACCACGCACAGGGCTGGTTCGCCGCTGAACTGACGGCCCCACAGCGCGAGCGGGCATGGTGGAACGCCATCGCGGAGATGGCCAAGCTCCACCGGATCGGCTGGCAGCACTTCAGCTTCATGGCGCAGGAGCCGCAGCATGCGCCGGATGCCGGCTTCTACCTGGAGCACTTCGTCGGCCGGTGGCTTGCCTGGGCCGCGCAAGGCGAGCCCTACCCGCTGCTGGACCGGGCGCTGCGCCATCTGCTGGAGCATCGGCCTTCCGTGGAGCACGCCGGACTGGTCTGGAACGATGCCCGGATGGGCAACACGATGTTTGCAGCCGACCTACGCGTGGCGTCGCTGCTGGACTTCGAGGTGGCGACGCTCGGACCGGCCGAGATCGACCTGGCCTGGTGGCTGTACGCGGAAGACCTCTTCAGCTTGCGCCTTGGTCACCAGCGCATCGCCGGCATCCCCGACCGGGAAGCCGCGATACGTGGCTTCGAGCGTCTCTACGGCCGTCCGATGCCGCATTTCGAGTACTACGAAGCCATCGCTGCGCTCAAGCATGCAGTGATTTCCATCCGGGATTTCCGCAACGGCAAGAGCGTCAACCGGTCCGGGGCCTTGCTCGACTTCGCCACGCAGCGCCTGTCGCGGTATCTGGACAGTGACCGCCGGGCCTAGGAGCAACACCGTGACCACGAAAACCACATCGGGATGCGCCACGCTCGTGGGCGTGGGCGACGTGATGATCGCCCGCTACGACGCGACACTGCTTGACCCCGCCGCCCCCGTCCTGCAGGCAGCCGACTTCACGTTTGGCAACTGCGAATGGCCTTACGCGGAAGAGGCAGGGGACACTCATCCCGTCGAAGCGCACCTCAACGACGACGTGGAGGGCGAGGACCTGTTCACTCCGGGGGATCCGCAAGCCATCCGCCTCAAGGCAGCCAAGGGCTTCGATGTCCTGTCCTTCGCCAACAACCACTCGATGCACGCCGGTTACCGGGTCTTCTTGCGCTCCATGGAGCTCATGCGGGAATCAGGCATCGCGCCGGTAGGCGCAGGCCGCAACATCGCCGAGGCGCTGGCGCCGGTGGTGCTGGAGCGCAATGGCGTGAAGGTCGCATTCGTGGGCTGCACCGCCGCACTGCTGCCCGGTGCCCACGCCGGGCGCCGCACACCCGGCGTCGCCCCGCTGCGACGGCACAGCTATTTCCACAACCCCAACTGGAACGACTGGGGGCTGGCGCCGCAGGTCGGGACACTGGTGGACCGCAAGGACCTGGCAGCGGTCTGCGCCAGCATCAGCGCGGCACGTGAGCAGGCCGACATCGTGGTGCTCAGCGTCCACTGGGGCCTGCTGGAAGACCGCGTGGCGATCGGCGACTACCAGCGCGAGGCCGCGCGTGCCTGCATCGACCATGGCGCCGACCTGATCCTGGGCCACGGCACGCTCGTGACCAAGGGCATCGAGGTCTACAAGGGCAAGGTGGTCTTCTACTCGCTGGGCAAGTTCCTGATGAAGGGGCCACGCGACACCGGCGACACGCCCATCGGCGTCAGAGCCGTCGTCGGCAAGCACAAGCGCAAGGGCCTGGCGGCCAGGATCGACATCGAGCACGGACGCATCGCCCGGGTCGCCTTCACGCCGGTGTTTGCTGACGAGGCCACACGGCCCTCCTTCCTGGATGCCAACGATGCGCTGTTTGGCGAGATCGCGGACGAGACCGAGGCGATCAGCGCGGCGGCGGGCCTGCAGGCCCGCTTCACCCGGATGCACGACCGCGTCGTGATTTCCTGATTTGGCGGGTGCCGCAGCACCCCGCCTCAGGCGCGGCGGCCTGGTCCGGCCTCTTGGCCGGCGGGCTCCAGCAGCCGATGGCGCAGGGCAGCCATACCATCGCCACCGACGCCCAGCGCCTCGTGCATGTAGCCCAGCACCGAGCCGTGCCGGGCCTCGACCGCCCTGAGTGCGCCCTCCAAATAGGCCGGATGGCACTTCAGCAGCGGGGCGCGCAGGTTGGGCGGCATGGCCTGCAGGTAGGCGAAGCCAGCGGCAGCGGCATCGGAGCCCGCTGCACGCGGGGTTGCCACCAGTGCATCGATGTCGAGGCAGCGGTCCGTGAGCAGGTAGTCGGCGAGCACCGTCGCTTCCGGGACACCCAGCAGCCGCAGGATCAGGGCGGCCAACAGCCCGGTGCGATCCTTGCCCGCCATGCAATGGAACACCAGCGGCACATCTCCGCTGACAATGTGGTTGATGACGCATCCATACGGGCCGGCAAAGTGCCAGGGCATCTTCCGGTAGGTCGCCGCCAGCGCATCATGCACATCCTGCGGGGTGGCTTCCCGGGCGGCAGCGACTTGGCGCAGGCGGCTGTGGCCGGCGTCGTAGTCCCAGCCCCGATGCCACGCGCTGAAGCCGGTGACCGATGGCTCCTTCTCGCGCTCCACGGGTGTACGCAGGTCGCACACGACCCGGATGCTCTTGGATGCCAGCAGCGCCACGTCCTGCGACGTCAGCCCCGAGAGCTTGCCCGAGCGGTAGAGGACATGCCGGCGCACGCGCTGGCCGTCCGCGGTTTCGTAGCCTCCAAGGTCGCGAAAGTTGTGCCCGCCTGCCAGCGGCAGCAGGCGATGCTCGTCAGGTGTCACGGTCGATGCAGGCATGTGTGTCCTTGGGTCCTGGAAGGCGCCTGGGGAGCCGCCAGGCTCGCTCAGCACTCCTCGCTGCTGTCTCGGCAAACGGGGCACCGGCCAGGGCCCGGCTGATCAGGGCCGGCGTGGCCGCTTGGCCGCTCACAGCGCCAGTGCGCCGTGTCGTCACATCGCCCCCCGAAACGCCGCGCGCTGCGGGCAGGGGCACAGCAGGAAACTGCGCGGCGGGACCGAAGGATGGGGCGTGCGGGGCGCCCCCATCCGCTTCGGCGGCTGACCTTGCTCGACCCTGCCCGTGAGCAGCTGCAGCGCCTGGTCAGACACGTCCTGCGGTCCCGCGCCGCCGGCCGCAGCGCAGCACACCGGACACGATGAGCAGGCTGGAGCGGCGCTGCAGTTGCTCCATGCCGTGGCGGTGTACCGTCGGGTGTCGGGTCACGGCAAAAGCGCAGCGTGTTGAACACGGAAATGCCGCGGTCGGCTGTGCGTGGCTAGCACCGCGGCCCACGTGACAAGGGCCTCGCTGCGTGCTCGCGGCCTCGTACAGCGCGCTGGGCCCGCTGCGCGGGCGGATATGCCCTTGCAATGAGCAGCGCCATGGCAATGGTGTCCGCGACGGTGCGCAGCGCAAACGCCACAGCAGTTCGAGTCTTTCCCGTCATCGTCTCACGCGTTTGCGCAATTGACGATGGTGCCTGAGAAATCAGCCCAACGCCGCCTCGATGGCCGCGCTCAGGCGCGCATCGTCCGGCGTGATGTCGGGTGCAAAGCGGCCGATCACGTGGCCGTCACGGCCGACGAGGAATTTCTCGAAGTTCCATGTCACGTCGCTGGCGTGCTTGGGCAACAGGCCGTGCTTGCCCAGCGTTTCGTGCAACTTGGAGTCGCCGGAGGGCTGTGCCTGCGGCTGCGCGGCAATCAGTGCCGCGTAAAGCGGGTGCCGGGGCTCGCTGTTAATGTTGAGCTTGGCAAACAGCGGGAACGTCACGCCGAAGCGCGTGTCGCAGAAGTCGCGAATGTCCGCCGCACTGCCGGGCTCCTGCGCAGCAAAGTCGTTGCACGGGAAGCCCAGGACCTGCAGCCCGCGGTTGCCGTAACGCTCGTGCAGCGCCTGCAGGCCTGCGTACTGCGGCGTGAGGCCGCACTGCGATGCCACGTTGACCACCAGCAGCACCTGCCCCTTCCAGGGCTCGAGCGTGGTGGGCGCCCCGTCCAGGGCCTGCAGCGGGATGTCGTACAGGGAAGTGGTCAAGGTTTCTCCTCGTAGGCGCGCTGCACCAGCGTCATGCGGCCACCGGCCAGCATCAGCGCGCAGAACATCTGCAACTCCACGATCTCGGCGGTCGTGAAGTGGGCAGTCAAGTGGTCGAAGTCGCCATCGTCGATGGCATGCGGGTCCACGGCAAAGCGCTCGGCGTAGCGCAACGCCGCGCGCTCGGCCGGGCTGAAGTGCTCGCTGTCGGCATCCTGGCAGGCCAGCGCCGCCAAGTCCCGGGTGTCGACCGCGTCGCTCTTGCGGGCGACCTGGCAGGCCTGGCACTGGGTGAAGGTGGCAATGCGCAGCCGCACCAGTTCGCGCAACCGCGCATCGAGCACACCATGGTTGTGGAATTGGTCCAGCAGCGCCAGCCAGGCCAGCGCGACCTGCGGGCGATGCGCCCAGACCTGTACCGGCACGGTGGAGCTGAGCATGCGGGTGGCGCGGCCATGCCGCACCGCCTGAGCAAGCTCGCCCGGCAAGGCCTCCAGCGGCACCAGCGGCAGCCGCGCCACCGTCACAGCCGCTCGATGATGGTGGCCGTGCCCATGCCGCCGGCGCAGCAGATGGACTGCAGCGCGAAGCGGCCGCCACGGCGTTCCAGCTCGTGCAGCATCGACGTCATCAGCCGTGCGCCGCTGGCGCCAAGCGGGTGGCCCAGCGCGATGGCGCCGCCATTGACGTTGAGCCGTTCGTGCGCCACGCCGATCTCCTTCATCCACACCAGCGGCACCGGCGCAAACGCCTCGTTGACCTCGAAGAGGTCGATGTCGTCAAGCGTGAGGCCGGCGCGGGCGAGAACCTTGCGGGTGGCGGCAATCGGGCCCGTGAGCATGAGGGTCGGATCCGAACCGACAGTGGTGACCGCGCGAATGCGCGCACGGGGCTTGAGGCCCAGTGCACGGGCCTTGTCGGCCGACATCAGCAGCAGCGCCGCGGCGCCGTCCGAGATCTGCGACGAGTTGCCCGCGGTGAGCCGCCCGTCGGGACGGAAGCTCGTCTTGAGCGTGCCGAGCTTTTCCATCGCCGTGCCGGGGCGGATGGTCTCGTCGGCCTGGAACAGCGCTGCCTCGTCCTCCAAGCCCTTCTCCCGCACCTGGGCCACCGGCACCGGCACGATTTCCTGGCGGAAATACCCAGCCGCGGCCGCGGCGGCGGCACGGCGGTGGCTCTCCACGGCATAGGCGTCGAGCTCCTCGCGGCCCAGGCGCCACTCGTCGCACAGGCGCTCGGCGGCTTCGCCCTGGCTGGTGAGCTCATGGCGATCCGCGGCCATCCAGCCGAAGGCCTCCCCGTGGATGGCACGGTTGCTGCCCATGGGCACGCGGCTCATGTTCTCGGCCCCACCGGCCACGACCACGTCAGCCGCGCCGCAGGCGATGAGCCCGGCGGCCACATGCACCGCCTCCTCGCCGGAGCCGCACTTGCGGTCGATGGTCAGCCCGGGGATCGAGACGGGCCAGCCCGCGCCCAGCAGCGAGGTCCGCGCGATGTTGGCCGACTGCTCGCCGATTTGCGTGACGCAGCCGAAGATCACGTCGTCCACCACCTCGGGCTTCAGGCCGCTGCGGCTCACAAGCTCGTTGAGGACCACGGCCCCGAGGTGGTCGGCGCGTACGCCGGCCAGGCTGCCCTTGAACTTGCCAACGGGCGTGCGCGCCGCGCCGACGATCACGACATCGGCGGCGCTCACAGCACGCTCGCCTTCAGGCCGGAGCCGGGGATGCGCTGGCCTTTCTCGTCATAGCGGTAGACCCCGGCGCCAGCCTTGCGGCCCAGGCGGCCGGAGGCGACCATCTTGATGATCAGCGGGCAGGGGCGGAACTTCTCCCCCAGCGTCGAGTGCAGGTAGCGCAGCACCGACAGCCGGGTGTCCCACCCGGTGAGGTCACCCAGCTCCAGCGGGCCCATGGGGTGGTTGAAGCCCATGCGCAGCGCCGTGTCGATGTCCTCGGCCGTGGCGACGCCCTCCTGCAGCATCCACATGGCCTCGTTGCCGAGCATGGCCGACATGCGGCTGGTCGTCAGGCCAGGCGCCTCGTTGACGACGATCGACGTCTTGCCCAGCGCGTCGCTGTACTCGCGCGCACGGGCCACGGCCTCGTCGCTGGTCGCGAGCCCGCGCACCAGCTCCACCAGCTTCATCTTGTGCACCGGGTTGAAGAAGTGCATGCCCACGACGCGCTCGGGCTGCTCCACGGCCGTGGCGATCTCGGTGACGCTCAGCGCGGAGGTGTTGGTGGCGATGAGCGCGCCCGGCACCATCTTCGGCGCAGCGGTGGACACGACCTGCTTCTTGACCGCGAGGTTCTCGGTGACGGTCTCCACCAGAAGCGCCGCACCCTCGGCGGCCACGGCCAGGTCCGCCTCGACCGTCAGCCGCGCCTTGCCAGCCTCGGCAGCCTCAGCCTCGACCTTGCCCAGCCGCACGCCGTCGTCCAGGATCTTGGCCACCGCCGCCAGCGCCTTGTCGGTGGCCGCGGCATTGCTGTCCACCAGCACGGTGGTGAAGCCACTGCTGGCAAAGGCATGCGCGATGCCCGTTCCCATCAGGCCGGCGCCGACGACGACGACCTTGTTGTTCGTGATGCTCATGAAGTCTTTCTTTCTGTCTGGGTTCAATCCATCAACGTGACGACGTTGCGCAGCGTGCCGATGCCCTCCACCTCGGCCTCCACTACATCGCCGGGCTGCAGGAACTTGCCGCTGCCTTGCGCCGTACCCGCCGGGGAGCCCGTGAACATGACGTCCCCGCACTCGAAGCTCGAGCGCTCATCCACGAAGGACACCAGCTGGCCCACGTCCCAGGTCATCTCGGCGGTGTTGCCGTCCTGGCGCACGTCGCCGTTGACGCGCAGCAGCAAGCGCAGCTTCGGCGAGCCTTGCGGGAACTCGTCGCGCGTGACGATCCAGGGCCCCAGGCCCGTGGTCTGGTCGGCGCTCTTGGCGGCGAACAGGTCCATGCCCACGCCGGGCGGGCCGCTGCGCTGCAGGTCGCGCGCGCTGACGTCGTTGCCCACCGTGTAGCCCAGCACGCTGGACAGCGGGTTGCTGCGGTCCACGCGCTCGGCGCCGATCACCGCCACCAGTTCCACCTCGTGGTCGAGTTCCTTGGTCAGCGGCGGGTAGCGCAGAGCGTCATTGGCGCCGATGAGCGCACCATGGGCCTTGAGGAAGGCGATGGGCTGGCTGTGCGACTTGATGCCGAAGTCGGCCGCCAGGTGCTTGGCGTAGTTGGCGCCGGCGACGACGACACGGTTGGTCCTCTCGATGGGTGGCAGCAGCCGCACGCTGGAGATGGGCCGCTGTGCGCCGGTGAAGCGCAGCGCGGCTTCCCCTTCGCCTCTCGTGAGCGCAGGCCCCCATTGCGCGACCGAGCCTTCGATGGGACGCAGCGTCCCCTTCTCGGGCTCGACAACGGCCCAGAACGGCGCGCCGCCGTCGGTACAGCGGGCAAGCTTCATGCGCTCACCACCGCCGGTTGCGTTGCGGGCCGGCCCAGCTTGGCCGGGTCCAGGTGCAGCAGCTCGCAGGCGTTCTTCCAGCGGATCTTGTCCAGGTCCGGCTGCGACAGCCGCAGGCCCTCGGTGAGGTCGTGGCG
>JAEYPG010000195.1 GCA_023410975.1 Pseudomonadota bacterium | reverse complement strand
GGCTCGGTCCCCAGCAGATGCAGCCACGCCTTGAAGGCATGGGCCATCGTCATCCCGGGCGCGGCCTCCAGCGCGCGCTCGATGCTGGCGGCCGGGTCGCCCGCCAGGCAGCGCAGCTCGTGCGCGGCCTGCTCGAAAGCGTCCAGGGCGGCGGGCGTGGCGCCGGTGAGGGCGTGGCCGGTGGCGTCTTGCAGGGTCGTCATGGGGTGTCTCCTTCGTGCTTCGGGGTGACGCGCCGCGGGTCCGGGGGGCGGACTCACAATCCCGCGACGGCGCCAATGTGCGCGTGAGCGCCCCGCGGCACCGCAGGCATTCGTGCAACAAAGCGGACGTTCATGCCATGGCCGACTCCCCAGCTCCCATCACCGTGGCGCTGCTGGCCACGCCCGACAGCACCGCGTCCACCCTGTTCGGTTTCTTCGACTGCCTGGCCGGCACCCGGCGCGACTGGCGCTTCCTGCACGGCGAGCCCGACGCCACCTCGCCCTTCCGGCCGCTGCTGGTGAGCCGGCAGGCCGAAACCTTCACTGCCGCCAACGGCGTGCGCATCACGCCCGACGCGGCGCTGGCGGACTGCCCGGCGCCGCAGGTGCTGTGCATCACGGACCTGGCCGTGCCGCCGGGCGAGCCGGTGGCGCAACGCTACGGCGCGGAGGTGCGCTGGGTGCGCGAGGCGCATGCGGCCGGCGCGCTGGTGGCCAGCGCCTGCTCCGGCGCGGTGCTGCTGGCCTGCACCGGGCTGCTCGACGGGCTGGAGGCCACCTCGCACTGGGCCTACTGCGACGCGCTGCAGCAGCGGCATCCGCGCACGCGCTGGCACCCGGAGCGCGGGCTGGTGGCGGCGGGCGAGCGCATCCTCATGGCCGGCAGCGGCGTGGCCTGGCATCTGCTGGTGCTGGCGCTGATCGCGCGCTTCGCCGGTCCGCAGGAGGCGATGCGCGTGGCGCGCATCAACCTGATGGACCCGGGCCAGACCCCGCCCGTGGCCTACGCCTCGCTCACCCGCGGCGGCTGCGCGGCCGACCCGCTGGTGGCACGCTGCCAAGCCTGGGTGGCGATGAACTATGCCTGCGAGTCGCCGGTGGGGCAGATGGTGGCGCTGTCGGGCCTGGCCGAGCGCACCTTCAAGCGCCGCTTCACGCTGGCCACCGGCATGGCGCCGCTGGAGTACGTGCACACGCTGCGGCTGGAGGAGGCCAAGCAGATGCTGGAGTCCGGCGACGCGCCGGTGGAGGCGGTGGCGCTGGAGGTGGGCTACCAGGACGCCAGCTTCTTCGGCCGCCTGTTCCGGCGCCACGTGGGGCTCACGCCCGCGCAGTAGCGCCGCCGCTTCGGCCCGCTCTCGCGCCGGCTGCACGATCTGCAAGGCCCGCCGCCCGGCGGACCGTCCCCGTTTTCTTCCCGTACCCTGCCGCCATGAACAGCAAGACGCCCGCTTACGACACCCTGGCCGCCGCCAACCGGCGCCTCTACCGCCTGGACCACCTCTCGTCCATCGCCTGGTGGGACCAGGCCGCCGTGATGCCGCCCAAGGGCAGCGAGGCGCGCGCCGCGGCGCTGGCCGAGCTGGGCGTGCTCACCCACGGCCTGCGCTGCGACCCGGCGCGCAAGGATCAGATCGAGCGCGCGCAGCAGGAGCCGCTGGACGACGAGCAGCGCGCCAACCTGCGCGAGATCCGGCGCGAGTTCGAACTTTCCACCGCGCTGCCGGCCGCGCTGGTGGAGGCGCGGCAGTTCGCCGGCTCGCGCTGCGAGCACGCCTGGCGCAGCCAGCGCCCGGCCAACGACTGGCCCGGCTTCGCCCAGAACCTGCGCGAGGTGGTGCGCATCGCGCGCGAGGAGGCCGAGCTGCTGTCGCAGCACTTCGGCTGCTCGCGCTACGACGCGCTGATGCAGCGCTACGAGCCCGGCATGAGCAACGCCGAACTGGAGCGGCTGTTCGGCAACCTCTCGTCCTGGCTGCCCGGCCTGGTGGCGCGCGTGCGCGAGAAGCAGGCCAGTGAGCCCGTGATCAAGCCGCAAGGCCCCTTCGACGTGGCGGCGCAGCGCGCGCTGTGCGAGCGCGTGATGCGGCTGCTGGGCTTCGACTTCGAGGCCGGGCGGCTGGACGTGAGCGCGCACCCGTTCTCCGGCGGCGTCCCCGAGGACGTGCGGCTGACCACGCGCTACCGCGAGGACGAGTTCCTCACCAGCCTGATGGGCACCATCCACGAGACCGGCCACGGCCGCTACGAGCAGAACCTGCCGCGCCCCTGGCTGGGCCAGCCGCTGGCGCAGGCGCGCTCGATGGCGATCCACGAAAGCCAGAGCCTGAGCTTCGAGATGCAGCTCGGCCGGCACCCGGGCTTCGTGGCGCTGCTGGCGCCCTGGCTGGTGGAAGCCTTCGGCGCGCAGCCGGCGTTCGACGTGCAGAACCTGCAGCGCCTGGTGACGCGCGTGGAGCCGGGCTTCATCCGCGTGGATGCCGACGAGCTGACCTACCCGGCGCACGTGCTGCTGCGCTGGCGTATCGAGCGCGCGCTGATCGAGGGGGAGATCGAGGTCGCCGACATCCCGGCGCTGTGGGACGAGCAGATGCTGGCGCTGCTGGGCCTGGACACGCGCGGCAACTACCGCGACGGCCCGATGCAGGACGTGCACTGGACCGACGGCTCCTTCGGCTATTTCCCCTGCTACACGCTGGGCGCGATGTACGCGGCGCAGTGGTTCGCGTCGCTGCGCAAGGCGCGGCCGGCACTGGATGCCGAAATCGCCCGCGGCGAACTGGGGCCGGTATTCGACTGGCTGCGCGAGAACATCTGGCAATCCGCCAGCCGCTGGACCACCGCCGAATTGACCCAGCGGGCCAGCGGCGGGGTGCTGGACCCGGTGTTCCTGCGGGAGCACCTGGAGCGGCGGTACCTGGGCTGAGGCCTGGCGGCGGCGAGGTGCGTCACGCCCCGGGCCGGCTCCCCAATCCGCAGCCCCGGCACCGGTGCACCTCCACCGTCACATGCCGCAGCGACTGCAGGTGCTCCAGGCGGTGGCGGTACTGCGCCGGCGCCAGCGGCTCGTCGGCCACGACGGAGGCCACCACCGACCACGCGTCCGGCCCCACTTGCCACACGTGCAGGTCGGCCAGCTGGGCGTCGCCGTCGCTTTCAATCGCATGGCGCACCTGGGTGCGCAGTTCGGTGGAGGCGGTGGCGTCCACCAGGGCGTGTGCGGACACCTTCAGCACGCCCATGGCCCAGCGCGTGATGACCACCGCGCCCAGCACCGCCACCAGCGGGTCCAGCCAGCGCCAGCCGTAGAGC
>JAEYPG010000171.1 GCA_023410975.1 Pseudomonadota bacterium | reverse complement strand
GCTGACGGTGTCCTCGACGACGGGCGTGCGCACGAGGATGGCGCCGCCCGCGGGCAGCGTGACGGCAGCGGTGTAGTTCACCCAGGTCGTGCCGCCGTCGGTGGAGACCTGCAGGTTCGTGGCGCCGCTGCTGCCGAAGTCAGTGCCACCACCCGTTGCGCTCACACCCGCCAGTGACAGGCTCACCGCCTGGCCGGCAGTGCCGGCAACGGTGAAGACGGCGTACGGCGAGGCTTCGTTGACGGTGGGGCTCGTTACCGTGACGGGGGTGGCCGCCGAGTCGTTGAAGTCGATGGACAGGTCGCTGCGGGTGGCGCCTACCACGGTACTGGCGTTGCCGCTGGTGAAGGCAGCATCGCCGAAGCTCACCGTGACGTTGGAGAGATCGTTGGCGTTGGCATGGGCTATGGCGGAGCCCGTGAAGCTCAGCGTGGCGTGCGTGGCGTCCACGCGCGTGACGACTGCGGTCAGACCGGCGGGCACGTTGGCGAAACTCATGCCCGAAAGCGGTTGGCCGTCGGTCCCGGTGAAGGTGCCGTTGCTCAGCGTGATCGTGCTGGTGGTCGTGACCGAGCCGTCGTTGGCCGCGGCCTCGGTGAAGCTGGTGGGGCTGTAGCTCAGGCTGGGCGCCGGCGTGTCGTTGATGACGGTGGGACTGCTCCAGTCCGGTCCGACATCGAACTGCAGAGAGAAGTGGGCGGTGGCTCCGGCGTTGGCCACGCCCGTCCTGAACTGGAACGAGCTCATCGAGTCGTAATAGACCTTGACCCGATAGTCGTCCGAATAAATCCAGCTGTTGTTGACGTTCGTAAGCGCCTGGAAGCGGACCGAGCCGTCACCCAGGACCGTCGTGCTGAGCGTCGACGCCGCCGAGCTGGCCAGCTCGTAGCGGTTGAATCCCTTGAAGTCCTGGTACTGACGGTCGGCGCCGCCTACGGCGTCGATGTCGTAGGAGTTGACCACCACGTTGTTCAGCGTGACGACCACGCCGCTACCCGTGCCGCTGTTGTAGGTGCCGGCTTCGTAGAAGTCGACCTTGAACGTCACGCCGCCGCCGGCCTGGGTCACTTGCAACAGCGGCTGGAAGTTCTTCGGCAGGTTGGCCGGTGTGCCGGGGCTGTCGAACGCAGTGACCGTCGCGCCCGTCAGCCCACTGGTGGTGATCACCGCATCGACGGCCTTGCCATTGACCGTGACGACGTTGCTGTAGCGCACGACGTCGCCGTTGTGCGTACCGTCTCCAATGATGTTGACAGCTTGAGCGGCTTCGAAGGTGAGCTGGGTATACGTGAGCACGCCGCTGACCGTCACGGCGTTGCTCGTGAGGTCGGCCACGGCCATGGAGGCGGGGGCGCCGGCGGCCCAGTCCTCCGCGGCGGCCAGGTTGTAGGCCGTGTTGCCGGCAGAAAGGTTGCCGTTCTTGTTGAACAGCGTGCTGGCCGCGGTCTTGTCCGCGGCGTTGAGCTGGACTGCGAAGGAGGTGCCGCTGGAGATCTCGACGTTCGGCGAGGTCAGGGTGTATGAAACGCCGCCCTGGCCCATGAGCGTGAGTTTGGAGACGTCGATGTCGTTGTTGCTGCCGGCGAGCCCGACGAAGCCGGTGCCGGTGACGGTGAGCACGCCGGTGTTGATGTCGTAGCTGGCGCTGGCGATGGTGGGCACGCCGCTGACCGTGACGGGATTCGTGGTGTCGGTTACGTTCACGCTGGCGGCGGCACCGGCGGCCCAGTCGTCTGCGGCGGCCAGGTTGTAGGCCGTGCTGCCCACGGAGCTGGTGCCGTTCTTGTTGAGCAGCGTGATGGCCGCGGCCTTGTCCGCGGCGTTGAGCTGGACCGTGAAGGTGGTGCCGTCGATGATCTCCACATTTGCCGAGGTCAGCGTGTAGGTGGCGTTGCCCTGGCCTCTAAGCGTGAGCTTGGAGACGTCGATGTCGTTGTTGCTGCCGCTGAGCCGGAGAAATCCGGTGCCGGTGACGGTGAGCACACCGGTGTGGTGGTCGTAGGTGGCGCTGGTGACGGCGGGTACCGGCACGCTGCTTACCGTCAGCGCGTTGCTGGCGTCCGCGTCGCTGGCGCTGGACGCGTCCCAGCCGGCCGCGGCGGCTAGGTTGAAGCTGGTGCCGCTGGTGGAGGTGGTGCCGGCCTTGTTGGCAATCTGATTGAAAGCGGCCTTGTCGGTGGCGTTGAGCGTGACGGAGAAGGCCGTGGCGCTGCTGGCCGTGACGTTGGCGCTGGTGAGCGTGTAGGTGCTGCCGCCTTCGCCGGTGAGCGTGAGCTTGGACACGTCGATGGTGTCGCCCGCCGTCATGCTGCTGCCCGTGACCGTGAGCACGCCGCTGGTGGCGTTGTAGGTGGCGCTGGTGATGGTGGGCGAGACGCCTAGTCGCTCGCCATAGGCCTGTGCCCGCAGCGCGTCGATGGCCACGGCGCTCTCGATGCTGCCCACGCGCGCTTCGAGCTCCCAGTTGGCGCCCAGGGCGGCGCTGCCGCTCCAGTCGGTGGAGGCGGCGATGTCGGCTCCGGTGAGGGTGGCCAGCTGCTCCAGCAGGGCCGCTCCCTCGCTGCCCTGGCCCACGTTGCAGCCGTACAGCAGCAGGTCGCCGCTGTCGCTCAGCGCCGCGCCGATGCGCTGCAGCTCCGCCGCGTGCGCGGACGTGGCGCCCAGGTCGAGCAGGGTCGAGCCGGCACGCACCGCACCGCGCTCTCCTTCGGAGATCAGATGGATGGCGTCCAGCCCGTGGCGCCCCTGCAGGTACTGAGCCATCTGCTCGAAGCCGTTGCGGTCGGCATCGAGCATCACCACCTCCGCGCCCGCGGGCAGCGCGCGCAGCAGTGCCTGGTAGTCGGTGATGCCGGAGTCCACGAACACCACTTCCTGCCGTGCGGCGGGCTGGGCCTCGGCCGCGTGCGCCGGGGCGCTGTCGCGTGCCGCTGTCTGGGCCTCGGCCGCAGCCCTGGCCGATGCGTCGGCCACGTGTTCCGTGGCCGTGGCGGCGGCGGCGGCATCGAACATCAGCCGCGGCTCCAGCGCCCAGGCGCGCGGCATGGCGGAGGCCAGGGGCTTCTTCTTCCAGGTGGGCTTGGACATGGGGCTCTCCCTCACAGATTTCTTGTTCAGTACGTCAGCGCCTGGCGGCGAGGCTCAGTGCGCGCGGTCGATGATGAGCCGGCCGCTCATGCCGGCCATGAGCTCGGCGGGGCGGCCGTCGATGGCCGCAACGACCTTCACCGACTGGCTCACCGGGTCGACGCGCGCGCCCAGGCGCAGCACCTTGGCCGGGTAGGTGCGCGCCGTCTCGTCCACGGCGATCTGCACCGCGGAGCCCACGCGCACCTGCGACAACCAGCGCGAGGGCATGATGAACTCCACCTCCAGCACGGTGTCGTCGATGATCTCCAGCAGGGCCTGGCCCGGCTGCACGTACTGTTGCTCGCGCACCTTCTGCTCGGCCACGCGGCCCGAGAAGGGCGCAGCGATGCTGCACTTGGACAGCACCACCTGCATCTGCGCGATCTCCGCGCGCTGCTTGGCCACCTCGCCTTCGGCCAGCTCGACCTCCTGGCGTCCGGTGGCGTTGAGATCGGCCAGCCGCGATTGCGTCGACAACTGCTTGGTGGCCACCTCCAGCGCCACCTTCACGCGCGCAAGCTGAGCCTGCTGCAGGCTGCAGTCGAAGCTCACCAACGTCTGGCCGGCCTTGAACGATCCGCCCTCCTGCGCGCCCAGGCGCTGCACGCGCGCACCGATCTCGGCCGCCACGGTGGTGAAGCGCCGCGGCGAGAGCTGCGCGCGCATCTCGGGCGCGGTGTCGGGGGGCAGGGCGGGCGCGGACTGGGCCAGCGCCGGCCCGCACAGGACCAGCGCAGCAACTGCCCTGCGATGGAGCTTGGTGAACATCGGGATGCTTTCGTGAATGACGATGCGGGCGCCGCCTGGGATCAGGACTGGGCGCCCAGGTGCAGGGCTTGGCGCTGGGCCCGGCTCAGGGCTTGGCGCCGGTGCCGGGGATAGCGCTGAGCTGGGTGTGGAGCTGCGCGGCGATCTGCTCCAGGCTGAGGTCGTCGCTGCTGTCGGGCAGCAGGTCCACGCCCAGCGTCGCTTGCAGCTTGCTCTGCGCGGCGTGCAGCTGCGCCAGCGCCTGGTAGCGGCGCAGCAGGCTGACGATGGCGGTGGTCTGCGCGGCCACGCGCTCGAGCTTGGAGCCGGCCTTGGCCTCCTCGCGGCTGGTGAGCTGGCGCGTGATCTTGTCGTCGAGCTGCCACAGCGCGTCGGCGCGTTCGAACTGGCGCCGGGCGCCGATGAGCTGCTCGCGCGCCACGTGCACCTGCGCCACGGTAGCCACGTGCGCGGCCAGCCGGCGTTGGTCGGCCAGCGCGATGCCGGCTTCGGCAGCGCGCTTTTGCGCCGGCACGGCCAGCAGGTTGAACAGGTTGTAGGAGAGCTGCACGCTGGCCTCGGTCCAGCCGTTGTTGACCAGGTAGCGGTCGGTGTCGTAGCGCGGGCCGATGTTGAAGCTGACGTTGGGGTAGGAGCGTGCGATGACCTTGCGCGCCTCGGTGGCGGCAATGCGGCGCTGGTAGAGCTGCTCGCGCAGCTCGGGGTTCTGCGCCAGCGCCAGGTCCTCCATGGCTTCGGGCGAGAGCGCCAGCGGGTCGCCCACGGGCATCTCCTCGTCGATGGCCAGCGTGGTCTGCTGCATCACGGGCGCGTTGATCAGCGCCGCAAGCTCGAAGCGCGCGGTGGTGAGCTCCTGCTCGATGGCCTCCAGCAGCCGCATGTTCTCCGTGAGCTGGCGCTGAAAGCGCAGCGACTCCAGCGGCGAGCGCAGCTTCTCGGCTTCGACCTGGCGTGCGTCGGCCATGGCCTCGTCGGCGAGCTTGAGGCTGGCCTGCACGTCGTCGTGCAGCCGCTGCGCGCTGGCCACGCGCCAGAAGGCCACGCGCGTGTCCTGCACCAGCTGGTGCGTGGCCTTGCGCCGGCGCTCCGCGGCGGCCAACAGCCGGTCGCCGGCTTGCTCGCTGCTGTAGCGCGCCAGCCCGAAGTCCAGCACGCTCCAGCTCAGCTCCAGCCCGTAGAGGGCACGGTTGCGCGACTGCGACAGCAGCGGGTCGGTACCCACGGGCGTGCCGTCGAGCTTGGTGCTGCGCGAGATGCGGTCGCTGTCGCGCGCGACGTAGCCGGCCGAGGCCAGCAGCTTGGGCAGCATGTCGTAGCGGCTGGCGTCGAACTGCTCGGCCGCCAGGGCTTGCTCCAGCATCCGGGCGCGGCGCTCGAGGTTGTACTTCAGCGCGCGGGCAATGGCCTCGTTGAGCGTGAGCTTGGCGCCCAGCGGCTGGACGTCACGCTGGACGGCGGCGCGGTCCAGCGTCAGCTGCGCCTGGATGTCGCTGTCCTGCAGCGGCTTGGGGCTGGGGGGCTGCAGCTGCGCACAACCGCTGGCCAGCACGACGGCTGTCGCAGCAGCGACCAAGGTAAGGGAACGGCTTTTCAACACTCTCTCCGCGACAGGCGCCGCCGTCGCGGCCGACTGGGCGCTCGGGGGCAGCGATATGGACATGCGCGTGCCCAGACGGGCACGGTTGCTGGGCTATCTGTCTTGGGAGTCTCCCCCAGCTCCAGCCATTCGCATCAACGACGCCTGGCTCAGCGTGTGCAGTGTGTGAAGAAGATCACGGTGAAAATTGCGCTTCCCACTAAAAACATTTTTCTTCTTGCCGCCCACGCTTCAAGCCGGCGCGGGGCGGTTTGGCGGTCCAAGCCTGGTTGCGATGAGAACTTGGGGCTCCGTCATGCCCGCGAAGGCCGCTGGTCGCCGTTGTCCACGATCGGGGCCATGCGGGTGGTGAGCCGGGCGCCGGTCACTTCGGCTTCGAGCGTGAATCCCTCGACGCTTTCGGCGATTGCGTCATCAACGATGGCCGCACATGCCGGGAGCCGCGTGTTGTCCCGTGCCACCGCGCCGCTGCGGTCGTCCGCCCGGGTGTTGCCGCCGCCGGTGTAGATCTGCAGGCTCGTGGCGCCGGTACCGGGGTAGCGCTGAGCTGGGTGCGCAGCGCGGCAACCTGCCCAGGCTGGGGTCGTCTCTGCTGCCGGGCAGCAATCCACGCCCAGCATCGCCTCCAGCCTGCTCTGCGCGGCGTGCAGCTGCGCCAGCAGGCCGAACAGCTGGCAGGAGAGCCTGTTGGGGTAGGAGCGCGTGCAGCCGTGCGCAGGCACGGCTGCACAGGCGCGGCTCAGCGC
>JAEYPG010000125.1 GCA_023410975.1 Pseudomonadota bacterium | reverse complement strand
CCAGGGCGTGGGGGGGCCGGCCCCTGGGCGTGCACGGAACCCCTCGGGCCGTGACATCCATCGGGATGGCGGCCATGCCGACAACGGCCGGCGTGCTGCATGGGCGGGTAACGACCGCAACGCCTTTTCGACGACGCGATGTGTCCAGGGCAAGGAGCCTGTGGGAGAAGCTGCAGTGGACGCCCGTGGAAGCGCGCGGACCCGTTGAAAGGGCAGTGTTTTCGGGGGCCTTTCGACACCAGGGCGCAACTCGCGCGTTTATCCGCGCGTATTCGCACAAAGGCCGTTCGAGGCGGTCCTTCCCCTCGGGTTGACAACGTGGCGAGCGGCCTCTGGTTCCGCGCTGGTCGAACAAGAGCCCCGTCCCAGGCCTCGCCGCGGCACCAGCTGCGAACCGTGTCCTTGACGAGGCGCTTTCGGGTGGGACCCTGGTCCCGGCGATGGCAGCGTCAAGCGCCGACCGCCGCGGCAGGTCGGCCGGCAGCCGGACCGCAGCCGCACCGGATTCCCGAGGCATCCGGACCTGGGCGCGAAAGCCCGTGTCCAGGACGTTTCATTCGCATGGCGGGGCCGGTGCGGGCGGCGAATGCTGGCCGTTCTTCAACCCATCGAGGAGTCACGCCATGGACAACGTCGTCAGGGCGGTGGATGTCGGCTTCGGCAACACCAAGTTCGTCACCGGGGTCTCGGGCAGCGAAATCCGTTGCGGCGTCATCCCGTCGATCGCCTACCCGAGCGCACGCGACCCGGCCACGCTGCCGGCGGCCGAGCGGCGCAGGACGATTGCCATCCCCGTCAACGGCCTGTTCTACGAGGTCGGGCCCGAGGTCGAGCTGGCCAGCGACAACCTCTGCGGCACGCACCTGCACGACCGCTACACCGAGACGCCGGAGTACATGGCGCTGCTGCGCGGGGCGCTGGCGCTGATGAAGGTGCCGGCCATCGACCTGCTGGTGGTCGGCCTGCCGGTCGGGCACTTCATGGCGAAGAAGGCCGCGCTGGAGCGCGCGATGGTGGGTAGCCACGACATCGGCGGTGGCCGCTCGGTGCAGGTGCGCAAGGCCTTCGCCGTGGCGCAGCCGCAGGGCGCGCTGCTGTACTACGCGGCCACGCACGGCCGCATGGGCACGATCGCCCACGAGCAGAGCCTGATCATCGATCCCGGTGCCCGCACCTTCGACTGGCTCGTGGCTCGTGGCTCGTGGCGCGCGGCATGCGGCTGGTGCTCAAGACCAGCGACTCGGTGTCGCGCGGCGTGAGCGACATCCTGCGCGTCATCGCCAAGGACATCGGCACCGAGATTGGCATCCCTTACACCGACTTCGACGCCGTCGACCGGGCGCTGCGCAGCGGCAAGAACCCGATGGTCTACCAGAAGGCCTTCGACATCTCGCGCCTGATGCCCGTCGCCCACTCCTACGCCCAGCGCGCGGTGGCCGCGATGCTGGAGCGCATCCCGGCCGACTACAGCTTCCAGAACATCGTGCTGGTGGGCGGCGGCGCCTTCCTGTACCGCAAGGCGGTGCGGGAGGCCTTCCCGCGGCATCGCATCCACGAGGTGCGCGAGCCGATCTTCGCCAACGTGCGCGGCTTCCAGCTCGCGGGCCTGAACTTCATGCGCTCGGCCACCGTCGAGACCGCGGCGTCCGGTGGTGCCACGGCGACGGCGTCCGGCGGGGGAGAAGCAGCATGAGCGCGCGCACGGTTAAGGAGCAGGGGGCGCTGAGCATGCTGTTCGAGATGTCGCGCGACGACAACCCGCGGCTCTACGACGACCTGGTGCGCTTCAACAAGGGTCCCAAGCGCGTCAACCGGCTGCGCTTCCTGGCCCATGAGGGGCTGCTGACCCAAGGGTGGACGCTAGTGCCGGCCGCCGCCGCGGCTGCTCCCGCGGTGGCCCCGCCCGCGGCGCCAGCAGCGCCGGCCGTGGACCTGGGCGACCCGGCACTGACCAACGCGCTCTTCAGCCCGCCGCTGCAGGAGTGAGCAGGATGTTCAGCAGGCATGCTGCGCCCCAGGGAGCGGATGCCATGCGTTTCTCCCCTGGGGCGCCTGCTGCACCGGGGTGGCGCCTGCTGCACCAGGATGGCGCTGGATGCCCATCAAGGTTCCTGGAAATCCGAAACTCATGGATCGAGCGCCGGGCATTCACGAAAATTTCGGAGTTCCAGAAACGGACGGGCTGCCAATATCTCGGCGTCCCTGTTTGCTGAAAACCCGAAACATCATGCCGAAGCCACTCCCGGTGGCTGTCCTATCCTCGTCCGCTGCCCTGGGCCCGGTCGTGAGTGCCCGCCGCAAGGCTCAGGCATTGCGCATCAACGATGCCGCCAGCCTGCTTGGCGTGTCTGTCGACCTCATGTCGCGCCTTGAGAACGGGCAGGGCACGGTTCGCCTGGACAAGGCGATGTCCGTGCTTGACGGACTGGGCCTTACGCTGCTGGTCCTGCCCAACGAGCATGCGTGGGTACGGGCGGCCTTGGTGCCGGACGAGACGCCCACCGGCTCCCAGTCGTCATGAGCCATGAGCTTCACCCGTGGGCGGACGAACGGAAGGTCGCCGTGGTTTCGTGCGACGCGAAGGACAACCACTGGGCTTGACCTACGAGGCAGCTTGGGCAGCCGACATCGGCTCGTTCACGGTCAAGGTGATCGATGCGCTGGCGCGGATGGACGTCATGGTGAAGAGCGGGTAACGCGTACTAGCGACGCAGACAGGCGCTGCAGGCCGCGGCTGTCATCAAGGACAGCGCCTTCTGGTGCTCCAGCACGCACCACAACAGCAGCCGCTCGCCCTTGATGCGGTAGGCTTCGGCGGTGGCCCCCAAGTGGCTCGGGTTATGGGGTTGGGCGCGCCGCCTCGTGCAGCGCCAACTGCTCGGCATGGCTCTGGTCCTGCAGGCCCTGCTGCGCTGCGCAGTCCTCCAGCGCCGACCGCGGCTGGTCGGCTGGCCGCGCCACCAGAAAACCCGCCAGACGTCAGCGCGGGTCGCCCTGGGGCCAAGCCACGGCGTGCAGCCACTCGACGGTGTGGCAGTCCATGCGTCGCGTCGCGCCCGCTGTGTCGCAGCCCAAGCGGCGAGCGGCACTGCCCTCCAGCAACATGCCTTCAGCTACAGCGCGGAGGCGCGCGGAGTGGTGCCCGCCCAGCGGTGGCGCGGCCTCCCCGCGACGGCATGCTGTGCACTGCGCGAGGAGCAGCCAAGTCCTTGTTCCGCAGGGCGTTCCAGTCGTCCATTCGTGGAAAGGGAATTCGTGCCGCTGTTCTGGTCTGCAGTTTTGATGCCGTTTGACTGAGTACCAAACGCTTCAAACGCTCTGACTCGACGATCAGGGACACCGCCAGCGAGGCTCAGCACATGGCTTGGAGCGAAAGCGCAGTTGGCATATGCAAGTCAAGCCGCATGCACGGCCTGTGTGCTGTCGCGACGTTAGTCTTACTATGTCATAAATGTCCTATATTTCTCCTGCGCCGCTTGCAGGAGGCAGAGCATGAACTCGACGGCACGGTTTGAGGAGTACATGGCACATCTGGCAGCAGGGTTGGGCCACGCCGACCGCGTAGCCGGGCTGCACGGCTACTGCACCGGGCTGATGCTGCCGCTGTCGCGCAAGAGCGTGGAGCCGATGGCGGCGCGGCTGGACCCACTGCATGCCAGCGCGCGCCACCAGGCCATGCACCACTTCGTGGCCAAGGCCGAGTGGAGTGACGCCGAGTTGCTGCGCCGCGTGGCGCAGTGGGTAGTGCCGAAGATGGACCTGTCTGACGACGGCTTCTGGCTGGTAGACGACACGGGCTTTCCTAAGAAGGGCCAACACTCGGTGGGCGTGGCGCGCCAGTGGTGTGGGATGCTGGGCAAGCAGGACAACTGCCAGGTCGCGGTGAGCGTGTCGCTGGCGTGCGAGCAGGCGAGCTTGCCGGTGAAGTGGCAGTTGTACCTGCCCGAGAGTTGGGCGCAGGATCCCGAGCGCTGCGCCAAGGCCGGTGTGCCTGAGCAGGTGAGCTTCGCCATCAAGGGCGACATCGCGCTGCAGCAGCTGCAGACACTGCTCGACGAGGGCGCGCCGCGCTACTGCGTGGTGGCCGACGCCGCCTATGGCACGGAAGCCGAGTTCCGCCGGCGCCTCACCGACATGGAGCTGCCGTACATGGTGGGCGTCTCGTCGAGCGTGAAGGTGTGGCCGCCGGGTGTAGAGCCGCTGCCTGCGAAGCCCTACTCTGGCAGCGGACGCCCGCCGGTGGCCACGCGACGTGCGCCTGATCGGCAGCCCGTGACGGTGGGCGATCTGGCGCAGTCGCTGCCGCCCAAGGACTTCACCACTGTCACCTGGCGTCAAGGCACCAACGAGGCGCTCACGGGCCGCTTTGCCGCGCTGCGCGTGCGCCCGGCACGCAGCCTGCGCTACAAGCAGCGCCTGCATCCGCAGGAGTGGCTGCTCATCGAGTGGCCCGAGGACAAGGACGAGCCCAGGAAGTGCTGGCTGTCCACGCTGAGCGAGGACACGCCGCTGCAGGAACTCGTGCGCGTGGCGCACCTACGCTGGCGTATCGAGCGCGACTACCAGGATCTCAAGCAGGACCTGGGACTGGGACACTACGAAGGGCGCGGCTGGCGAGGGTTCCATCATCACGCGAGCCTCGCCATTGCAGCCTACGGCTTCCTCGTGGCACAGCGCCTCGAACAAGAGCAAAGCCAGAAGAACGGCCAAAGCGAGGAAAGATTTTTTCTCGAACGCCAAGTACCTGCGCTTCCCGCAGATTACGTTCCCCGCGGCAGCAGGTCAGCGTGCGCAGCGGCACATGCCGAACTCGATCACGACACTGCGCCTGCGGCTCAGCAGCTACCTGCTGGCTGAGATCGGCTTGTGCCCGTTCTGCGGCTCATACAACAAGCCGCTTCGTTTATGACACAGTAAGACTAGGGAGTCGGTCCAGGCCATGGTGAAGCTTCTTCCGTGGTGAGGGTGTCGTTATGGCTGGTGCATGCCCGGAGCGCCTTGACGGCCCGCAGGGCGCGGCGCTTCCCCGGCCGCCGCGGGGGCGCGCAGCAGCAGGAGCGCGCCGAAGGCCGCCAGGCTCAGGGCCAGCGACAGCCCCAGCGCCGCGCTGCCCAGCCGCTGCAGCGCCAGCCCGAACAGGAACGGAGACAGCGCCTGCACCACGCGCGCCGGCAGCATCAGCCAGCCCTGGCGCGCGCCATAGCCGTGCGCGCCGAACAGCAGCAGCGGCAGCGTGCCCTTGGCGATGGTCTGCAAGCCATTGCCGGCACCACAAAACAACACGAAGCCAATGGCCGCCGGGGCGCCGAAGAGCAGCAGCGCCAGCCCGCCACAGAGCTGCGCCAGGCAGGCCAGCCGTGCCAGCACCAGCGGGTGCAGCCCGCCCAGCGGCCCGAATTGCAG
>JAEYPG010000542.1 GCA_023410975.1 Pseudomonadota bacterium | reverse complement strand
GTGCGCGGTAGGCGCTTCCACCAACGCTCGCCTGCCCGTGGAGCCTGCGCTCAGACGAGCCGGCGGCGGAACAGCCAGCCCGCCAGCGGCAGCGTGACGGCGGCCACGCAGAGGAAGGGCACCAGGTCCTGCCACACCTGCGCCAGCGTCGCGCCTTCCAGGTAGACGCGGCGCACCAGGTCGATGGCGAAGCGCAGCGGGTTGGCGTAGGTGGCGATCTGGAAGGCCTCGGGCATGTTGCGCACCGGCGTGGCCAGGCCGGACAGCAGCACCAGCGGCATCAGCAGCACGAAGGTGTAGAGCATCGCCTGCTGCATGTTGGCCGACAGGGCGGAGATCGACAGGCCCATGCCCACCACCGCCAGCGTGAACAGCAGCAGCCCGGCGTACAGCGTCCAGGCGCTGCCCACCATCGGCACGCCGAACCAGAAGCGGGCCACCAGCAGGATCAGCGAGGACTGCAGCAGCCCGATGAGCATTGACGGCAATGCCTTGCCCACCAGGAGCATGCGCGGCGTGTAGGGCGTGACCAGCAGCTGGTCGAAGGTGCCCTGCTCGCGCTCGCGCGCCACCGACAGGGCCGCGAGCATCATCACCTGGATCATGCTCAGCGAGGCGATGAGCCCCGGCATGATGTTCCAGCGCGTCTCCAGGTTGGGGTTGAACCAGGCGCGCGACACCACCGTCACCGCCGGCCGCGCGGCGCCGGGCAGCGCGGCGTTGAACGCGCCCACGACGGCGCGTACCTGCGCCGCCGCGTTGCCCGCGGTGGTGGAGTTGCGCCCGTCCAGCACCAGTTGCAGCGGTGCGGGCTGGCCCGCGGACAGTCGCCGCTCGAAGTCCGGCGGGAAATGCAGCACCAGCAGCGCGTCGCCGGCGTCGATGACCTCGGCCATCTGCCGCGGCGCCTGCAGCGTCGCCACGCGCCGGAACACGCCCGTGCCGTCCAGATGCGCCAGCAACCGCATGGAGGCCTCTCCACGGCTCTGGTCCAGCACCGCATAGGGCACGTTGGTCAGGTCGAAGGTGGCGCCGTAGCCGAAGAGCAGGCTCTGCAAGATGGCCGGCACCACCAGCACCACGCGGCTGGCCGGGTCCTGCAGCACGGCCAGGAACTCCTTGCGGCACAGGTTCGCCAGGCGGCGCAGCATGTCGAGCAGCGAGGCAAGCATGGGGCGCCCTTCAGTCCAGCCGCTTGCGCGTGACCGCGCGCGCCAGCGCCAGCAGACCCGCGGCGTAGGCGGCCAGGATGGCGCCGTTCTTGAGGATCAGCCCCCACTGGTCGCCGGCCAGGAACAGCGTCCTGACCAGCTCCATGAAGTAGGTCGCCGGCAGCGCGTGGCCCACGACGCGCACCGCCAGCGGCACGTTGCGCAGGTCGAACACGAAGCCCGAGAGCATGAGCGCGGGCATGAAGCTCGCGAGGATGGCGATCTGGCTGGCCAGGAACTGGTTGCGCGTGAAAGCGGAGATCAGCAGCCCGATGCCCAGCGACACCACCATGTAGAGCATGCTCGCCAGCAGCAGCACGGCCAGCGAGCCGTACAGCGGCACGCCGAAGAGCCCGCGCGCGGCCACCAGGCACAGCGCGAGGCCGACCATGCCGACCGCGAAGTAGGTGACGATCTTCGCCAGCAGCACCTCCACCGGCCGCACCGGCGTGACGAAGAGCGCTTCCAGCGTGCCGCGCTCCCACTCGCGCGCCATCACCAGCGCGGTGAGGAAGGTGCCCACCAGGGTCATGATCAGCACGATCAGCCCCGGCACCAGGTACCAGGTGCTGTTGTTGGCGGCGTTGAACCACATCCGGTCCACCACCACCACGGCGGCGCCGGTGGCATGCCCGCCCGCACGGTCCAGCCGCTTGAGCGCCCACACCGCCACCGCGCCTTCGACGTAGCCCTGCACCGCCGCGGCGCGGATCGGGTCGCCGCCCTGCAGCAGCAGGTTCAGCCGCGCGTCGCCGGCGGCCAGGCGGCGCGAGAAGTCGGCCGGCACGTGCACCAGCGCGTCCGCCTGGTGGGCCTGCAGCGCCGACAGTGCCTGCGGCAGCGAGAGCGCGCGGGTGGCGGCCATGTAGGGCGAGCCGTCGAGGCCGGCCACCAACTCCAGCGCCGCGGGCGAGGCGTCGTCCAGCGCCAGCAGCAGGCGCGCGTTGCGCACGTCCAGCGTCAGGCCGTAGCCGAAGATCAGGATCAGCACGATCGGCAGCCCCAGCCCGACCAGCAGGTTGCTGCGGTCTCGCAGCAGCTGGCGGAACTCCTTGCGCACCAGCGAGCGCAGCCGGCGCCAGAAGCCGCCGTCGCGCAGGCCCGACGGGCTCCCGCTCATGCCGCGCGCTCCGATTGCTGCGCATCCCGAGCCCGCTCGACGATGCCAATAAATGCCTGCTCCATGTCCAGGCGCCGAGCATCGGTCTCGCCGGCCTGGCGGCGCACCTCCTGCGGCGTGCCCAGCGCCAGCAGCCGGCCGCCGTCCTGGATCACGATGCGGTCGCAGTACTCGGCCTCTTCCATGAAGTGCGTGGTCACGACGATGGTGATGCCCGTGGCGGCCAGCGCCGTGATGCGGCGCCAGAAGCCGCGCCGCGCCAGCGGGTCGGCGCCGCTGGTGGGCTCGTCCAGGAACAGGATCTCCGGCTCGTGCAGCAGCCCCACCGCCATCGCCAGCCGCTGGCGGATGCCGCCGGGCAGCTGCCCGGCCGGCTGCGCCTCGTGGCCGCGCAGCTCGAACTGCCGCAGCACCGCGTCCATGCGCTCGCGCAGGCGCCGCCCGTGCAGGCCGTAGGCGCCGCCGAAGAAGCGCAGGTTCTCCGCCACCGACAGGTTGGCGTAGAGCGAAAACTTCTGCGCCACGTAGCCGATGTGCTGACGCGCCGCGGCACGGGCGCGGCGCAGGTCCAGCCCGGCCACGCGCGCCTGGCCGCTGCTGGCCGGCAGCAGCCCGCACAGCATGCGGAAGGTGGTGGTCTTGCCCGCTCCGTTGGGGC
>JAEYPG010000113.1 GCA_023410975.1 Pseudomonadota bacterium | reverse complement strand
GACTGGCGCAGGTCCGCCAGCGACTTGGCCAGCGCGAAGGAGCCTTCGCGCGGCGGGTCCACCAGCCAGCGCTGCGCCGGCTCGTAGGCCACCACATCCGCCGGCGTGAGCTCGAACAGGTTGCGCGCCGCGAAGCTGGCCTTGTGCGCCAGGCCGTTGCGCTGCGCGTTCTCGCGCGAGCGCTGCACCAGCGTCTCGCTGCCCTCGATGCCCAGCACCTCGCGCGCCTGCGTCGCCAGCGGCAGCGTGAAGTTGCCCAGCCCGCAGAACCAGTCGATGACGCGCTCATCGGGCTGCACATCCAGCAGCCGCAGCGCGCGGCCCACCAGCACCGTGTTGATGTGGTGGTTGACCTGCGTGAAGTCGGTGGGCTTGAAGGGCATCACCACGCCGAACTCCGGCAGCGTGTACGCCAGCTCCGGACCGCCCTCGTCGAGCAGGTGCACCGTGTCCGGCCCCTTGGGCTGCAGCCACCACTGCACGCCGTGCTCGGCGGCGAAGTCGCGCAGCCGCTGCACGTCGGCGCCGCTGAGCGGCTCCAAGTGGCGCAGCACCAGTGCCGTCACCAGCCCCTGCGGGCCCTCGCCGATGGCGAGCTCGATCTGCGGCAGCCGGTCGCGCGCCTCCATGGAAGCGACCAGCGCGCGCAGCGGCATCAGCAACGCGCTCACGTGCGGCGGCAGCACCTCGCAGCGCTGCATGTCGGCCACGTAGCGCGACTTGCGCTCGTGGAAGCCCACCAGCACCGTGCCCTTCTTGGCCACGTGGCGCACCGACAGCCGCGCGCGGTAGCGGTAGCCCCAGGTCGGCCCTTCGACCGGGCGCAGCATGCGCTCGGGCTTGACCTTGCCCAGGTGCCAGAGGTTGTCCTCCAGCACGCGCTGCTTGATGGCGATCTGCGCGCCGGCATGCAGGTGCTGCATCTTGCAGCCGCCGCAGGCGCCCGCATGCAGCCCGAAGTGCACGCAGCCCGGCGTCACGCGCTGCGAGCTCTCGCGCCGCAGCGCCTGCAAGGTGCCCTGCTCCCAGTTGTTCTTGCGCCGCGACACCTGGACTTGCACGTCCTCGCCCGGCAGCGCACCCTCGATGAAGACGACCTTCCCCTCGGCGTTGTGGGCCACGCCTTGCGCGTCGAGGTCCAGCGACTCGACGCGCAGCCATTCCTTGTCAACCGTCATAGGGCACGGATTATCCCGCCCGGGCAAAGGGGAGCCGGCGCACGCGGCCATGCACGGTGCAGCGGCCGGGACAAATCCGCGCTTGCGCGGCCTGCGGCGGCTAGAAGATGGAGTCGCGGTCGATGCCCTGGCGCACCATGCGCCGCTTGAGCTTGACCAGCGCCTCCTGCTGGATCTGGCGGATGCGCTCGCGCGTGAGCCCCATGCGCTCGGCCAGCACCTCCAGCGTCTCGGGCTCGCGGTCGTGCAGCCCGTAGCGGCCGGTGAGCACCTCGCGCTCGCGCTCGTTGAGCTCGGAGATGCCCGTGCGCAGCAGCTGCTCCACCTCGCGCACCAGCGTGTGGCCCAGCGGATCGAGCGCCTGGTCGTCGGCAACGGTGTCCAGCATGGACTCGCCCTGGTCGCGCTCCAGCGGCGCGTCCAGCGAGGTGGGTTGCTCGGCAAAGCGCAGCAGCGCCGCCACGTCCTGCACCGAGCGCCCCAGCGCCGCGGCCACCTGCTCCACGCTCACCGTGCGCTCGCTGCTCTCGCCGGGCCGGGCGTTCTCGCTTTCCAGCGCGCGGCGCATCTTGAGCACCTGGTTGAGCTCGCGCACCACGTGCACCGGCAGCCTCACCAGACGGGCCTGGTGCATGATCGCCCGCTCGATGTTCTGGCGAATCCACCACGAGGCGTAGGTGGAGAAGCGAAAGCCCCGCTCCGGCTCGAACTTGCCGATGGCATGCATGAGGCCGAGGTTGCCTTCCTCGATCAGGTCGGTCATGGGCAGGCCGCGGCCCATGTAGTTCTTGGCGATGCTCACGACCAGGCGCAGGTTGCGCTCGATCATCGCCTGGCGCGCCTCGAAGTCCCCGGCGCGCGCGCGCACCGCCGTGTCGTACTCCTGCTCGGGCGTGAGCAGCGGCGCGCGGCGGATCTCGCGCAGGTACAGCTGCAGCGTGTTGCCAACGTCGGAGTCGCCCGCCGGCAGCGCGACGGCAGCGCCGTCCGCTGCGGGCTCGGCGGCGGGAGGCGCCTCTTCCGGCACGGGCACCGGCCGGCTCTCCACGTCATCCAGCGCCGCCACCAGCGGCGCGATGTTCACCGGATTCACCGCCGAGCCCTCGCGTACGTCCCATCGCCTGCTCATTGGTCACCTCCGGTGAATCAAGTCATGCCATCAACGTGGCGGTAGCAGCCTGGTCGGATCGATCGGCTTGCCCTGCTTGCGGATCTCGAAGTGCAACTGCACGCGGCTGGCGTCGCTGGAACCCATCTCGGCGATGCGCTGGCCGCGGCGCACCACCTGATCTTCCTTGACCAGCAGCGTCTGGTTGTGTGCGTAGGCCGTGAGGTACGTGTTGTTGTGTTTGACGATCACGAGGTTGCCGTAGCCGCGCAGCCCCGAGCCGGCATACACCACGCGGCCATCAGCGGCGGCCAGCACCGGGTCGCCCGCGCGGCCGGTGATGGTGATGCCCTTGTTGCGCGTGTCGTCGAAGGCACCTGCGACGCTGCCGCCGGCGGGCCAGATCCAGGTGATGTTGTCGTCCGGATCGCGCGAGGCGCTGCTGGTCTCGCGCACGGGTGCCGGGGCCGGTGCGGGCGTTGCGGCGGAGGCGCTGTCGCTGGCCGATGCAGCGGCCGTGACCGCCGTCGATGCGGCACCGGACGCTGCCGCTGCGCCGGCAGGCGTGGCCGGCACCGGCTTGGCATCGAGCGCGCGGCTGTCGATGCGCGACGACGCCACCGGGCGCGAGGCCACCACGCTCGGGTCCACGCTCGGGGGCACCACGCGCACCACCTCGCCGACCTCGATCTGGTTGGGATTGTCGATCCCGCTCCAGCGCGCGATGTCCTTCCAGCTCTGGCCGTTCTCCAGCCCGATGCGGATGAGCGTGTCGCCAGGGCGGATGGTGTAGTAGCCGGGCTTGCCGGCGTTCTCGATGCCGCGCAGCGGCTTCACGACCTCGACCGGTGCGGAAGTAGCCACCGGCGCAGGAGCCGGGCGCACCGCGGTGCGGGGGCGATCCTCGACGGGCGCCTGCTGCTGGGGCGAAGCACAGCCGACGATCAGCACCGTCGACACGCCCGCAGCCATGGCCAAGGCAGCACGCCAGGAATTCGAACTCATCGACAAAACGTCCCTCCGTTCAAGCAAGGCCGGATTTTAGGGGTACGAAGTGCACCGCCTCGTGCACCTGCCGGACCCAGTCGGACTCCGTGCGGTCCACCACCATCAGCACCTGCCCGCCGCCGGCACTCGCATGCAGCGGCGCCACCAGGCGTGCGCCTGGCGCCATCTGGTCCAGCCAGGATTGCGGCAGCGCTTCGCCGCCGGCCGCGGCGATCACGGTGTCGTAAGGGGCATTGGGCCCATGGCCCAGCCGGCCGTCACCCCACACCAGGCGCAAGTTGGCGCGGCGCAGCGGCTGCAGCAGCGTCCGCGCCCGCTCATGCAGCGGGCGTACCCGCTCCACCGAGATCACCTGCGAGCCCAGCAGGCCCAGCAGCGCGGCCTGGTAGCCGCTGCCCGTGCCGATCTCCAGCACGCGGCCCAGCGTGCCGCGCTGCCGCGCCGTGCGCCCCTCGAACAGCAGCGCCAGCATGCGCGCCACCACTGAAGGCTTGGAGATGGTCTGGCCGTGGCCGATGGGCAGCGCGGTGTCCTCGTAGGCCTGGGCCACCAGTGCCGCGTCCACGAAATGGTGGCGCGGCACCTGCTCCAGCGCCCGCAGCACCGGCTCGCACTGCAATCCCTGCGCGCGCAACCGCTGCACCATGCGCGCGCGCACGGCGCCGGAGTCCAGCCCCAGCCCGCTGGGCGCGCTGTGCCGGCG
>JAEYPG010000111.1 GCA_023410975.1 Pseudomonadota bacterium | reverse complement strand
TGTAGAGCGACTGCCGACCCGCCGGCGTGCCGCGGCGCGGCGGCTGCCCATCGCGCCGGCCCAGCTGCGCCAGGCGCCACACCAGCGAGCGCGCCAGCCAGCGCGGCACCGGGCTGTCGTCGCTGCTGGCCTCGTGCTCGGCGTACAACGCATCGAACAGCGCTTGCAGCCGCGGCAACTCCGGCGCGTCGGCCGCCGGCGCCAGCGCGCGCGGCGCGGCGAACAGCGTCTGCAGCGCGTCGCCCACGCCGGCGGCATCTCCCTCGGCCAGCAGCGTGGCGTTGACGGTGAAGACGTAGCCGTCGCAGTTGCGCGAGAAACGGAAGGCATGCGCCACGCCGGGCGGGATCACCAGCGCCATCGGCCCTTCGCCGGTGGTGCGGGATTCGTCCAAGCTGGCCTCCACCGTCCCTTCGCGCAGCCACAGCACTTGGTGCAAACCCTGATGCACGTGGGCGTCGATCTCCCAGTCGTAGAGCCGGCTGCGCGAGTGGATGGATTCGATGTGCAGCAGCGGGGCGCTGGGTGCGCCGGCTTCGCCGTAGAGCGCGAAGGCGGGCAGCGCCGAGGAGCGGCTGCGGGCTGGGCGGCGCGGGCTGGGCAAGGCGGCGGTCATGGGGGGCAAGACGCGTCAAAAGTGCAAGCCATCACGGTACTTCGTCCTCACGCCCAGGCCGCGTCGACGCCAACAATTCGCCTGTCCCAGATCAAACAAGCTCACCGAGGAGACAGACGATGTTTCGCTTCGATCCCTACTCGCCGGCCATAGACGCCGACCCGTTCCCCGCCTACAAGCGGCTGCGCGACGAGTTTCCGTGCTTCTGGAGCGAGGAAGCGCAGATGTGGGTGCTCTCGCGCTACGCCGACATCGTGACTGCCGGGCAGGACTGGCAGACCTACTCCTCGGCCAGCGGCAACCTCATGACCGAGCTGCCCGGCCGTGCCGGCTCCACCCTGGGCACCAGCGATCCCCCGCGCCATGACCGCCTGCGCGGGCTGATCCAGCACGCCTTCATGAAGCGCAACCTGGAGAGCCTGGCGGAGCCGATCCGTGCCATCGCCCGCGAGGCGGCGCAGGAGCTGCAGGGCCGGGCCAGCTTCGACTTCAAGGACTTCTCGGCCAAGTTCACCGTGCGCGTGCTCATGGCCGCGCTGGGCCTGCCCACGGGCGACGAGGCCACCGTGGACGAGCAGACGGTGCGCGAGAACGCGGTGCTGATGGTGCAGAGCGACCCGGTGACGCGCACCAAGGGCCCGCAGCACCTGGCGGCCTTCGAGTGGATGAAGCGCTATGCCAGCGAGGTGATCGCGCAGCGCCGCGCGCAGCCGCGCAACGACCTGATCTCGAACTTCGCGCAGGCCGAGATCGACGGCGACCGCCTCACCGAGGACGAGGTGCTGCTGACCACCACCACGCTGATCATGGCGGGCGTGGAGTCGCTGGGCGGCTTCATGATGATGTTCGCGCTCAACCTGGCCGACCACCGCGAGGCGCGCCAAGCCGTGGTGGCCGACCCGTCGCTGCTGCCCGACGCCATCGAGGAGTCGCTGCGCTTCAACACTTCCGCGCAGCGCTTCAAGCGCCGCCTGACGAAGGACGTGGAGCTGCACGGACAGACCATGCGCGCCGGCGATTTCGTCTGCCTGGCCTACGGCTCGGGCAACCGCGACGAGCGCCAGTACCCCAACCCCGACGTGTACGACATCGCGCGCAAGCCGCGCGGCCACCTGGGCTTCGGCGGCGGCGTGCATGCTTGCCTGGGCACGGCCATCGCGCGGCTGTCTGTGAAGATCGCCTTCGACGAGTTCCACAAGGTCGTGCCCGACTACAAGCGGGTGCACGAGCAACTGCCCTGGATGCCTTCGTCCACCTTCCGCAGCCCGCTGGTGCTGGAGCTGGCGGCGCAGTAAGCGCGATCTGCAGTCGAAGCTCCCGTTCGCCCTCAGCCCTTCGACAAGCTCAGGACAAGCCCTGCAGAAGGGCTTGCTGCCCGGCCGGGCGGCGGGGCTTCGACAAGCTCAGCCCGAACGGAACCCGTATTGATTGATGGCGTAAAGAAAGAGACCCCCATGCCCCAGATCACCTTCGTAGAGCCCTCAGGCAACCCCGTCCCGCTGGACATTCCCGAGGGCTGGAGCCTGATGCAGGCCGCCAGCGCCAACGGCGTGGACGGCATGCTGGGCGAGTGCGGCGGCTCCTGCGCCTGCGCGACCTGCCATTGCTACGTCGATGACAAGCTGATGTCGCTGCTGCCCGCGCCCCAGGACAACGAGCTCGGCATGCTGGAGAACGTCGCCGCCGAGCGCCGCCCCAACAGCCGCCTGGCCTGTCAGATCAAGGCCAGCGCCGCACTGGACGGCGCCACCGTGACGTTGCCCGAGTGCCAGGAGTGAGCATGGCCGCCGTCCTCGCCGCCGGCGACCCCGTCGTCATCATCGGCGCCGGGCAGGCCGGAACGCTCGCGGCCGAGGCGCTGCGCAGCGGCGGCCACACCGGGCCGATCACGCTGCTGGGCGACGAGCCGCACGGGCCGTACCACCGTCCGCCGCTGTCCAAGGCCTGGCTGGCGGGCGAGATCGGCGAAGCGCAGCTGATGCTGCGCGCGCCCGAGATGCTGGCGAAGAAGAACATCACGCTGCGCACCGGCACGCAGGCCGTCGCCATTGACCGCGAAGCGCGGCAGGTGCGGCTGGCCGACGGCAGCTCGCTGCCCTATGCCGGCCTGGTGCTGGCCACCGGCGCCGCGCCGCGCACGCTGGCGTTGCCGGGCGCGGACGCATCCAATGTGCTGCCGCTGCGCTCGCGCGACGACGCCAGCCGCATCGCCGCCGGGCTGGCTCGCTGCGCCGAGAAGCAGCAGCCGGTGGTGGTGATCGGCGGGGGCTTCATCGGGCTGGAGGTGGCGGCCACGGCGCGCAAGAAGGGATTGCCGGTCACGGTGCTGGAGGCCGGTCCCCGGCTGCTGGGCCGCGTGCTGGCACCGATGCTGTCCGACTGGTTTGCGGATCTGCACCGCGGCCACGGCGTGGAGCTGGTGCTGCAGTCGCGCATCGAGAGCATCGTGGCAGAGGGCGGCGAGGCCGTGGCGGTGCAGCTGGCCGACGGCCGGCGGCTGCCTTGCGGGCTGGTGGTCCTTGGCGTGGGCGTGAGTGCCAACGACGCGCTGGCGCACGCGGCCGGGCTGGAGTGCGAGCAGGGCATCGTGGTGGACGCCTGCGCGCGCACTTCCGATCCGCGCATCGTGGGCGCCGGCGACAACACCGCGCGGCGCCTGGCCGACGGCAGCCTGCTGCGGCTGGAGTCGGTGCACAACGCCACCGAGCAGGCCAAGTCGGCCGCCGCGGCGCTGCTGGGGCAGGAGCGGCCCTTCACCGCCACGCCCTGGTTCTGGTCCGACCAGTACGAGCGCAAGCTGCAGATGGCGGGCTTGTCCGGCGGCGCCGATGCCTGGGCGCTGCGGGGCGAGCTGGGCGGCGCGGCCTTCTCGGTCTTCCACTACCGTGCCGGGCGTCTGGTGGCGGTCGATTCCGTCAATGACGCCAAGATGCACCTGCTGGCGCGCAAGCTGCTGGATGCGGGCGTGTCGCCGGCGCCGGAGCAGGTGGCGGATAAAGATTTCGAGTTGGCGGCGCTGATGACGCGTTGATTCCAGGCAGCCTCGGCTCAGGCCGAAGGCGCGGCCAGTGCCGGGCAGCGGCGGCCGGCGGCCGGCAGGCCGCCGCTGCCTTGATCCCGCGCGCGCAGCATCTGCTCGATGTCGGCCGGCGGCACGGGCTTGCTGTAGAGGAAGCCCTGTATCTCGTCACACCCGATGGCGCTGAGCAGCTCGCGCTCGGTCACCGTTTCCACCCCTTCGGCCAGCACTTTCAGCCGCAGCTTGTGGCCCAGGCCGACGATGGCTTCGACGATCGCCCTGCCGTCGCCCTCATGCATCGCATGCACGAAGGAGCGGTCGATCTTCAATCGTGACAGCGGGAAGGTCTTGAGGGCGCCGAGGCTGGAATAGCCGGTGCCGAAATCGTCGATCGATATGCCGACGCCCATGTCGTTGAGCGCGCGCATGTGCGCCACCGCGGGTTCCATGTTCTCCATGATCATGCTCTCGGTGAGCTCGATCTCCAGATGCTGGGGCTGCAGCCCCGTGTCGGCCAGCGCGGCGGCCACGCGCCGCCCCCAATCGGCCTCGCGGAACTGGCGCGCCGACACGTTCACCGCCACCGTGACCGGCGGCAGCCCGGCCTCCTGCCAGGCCTTGTTTTGGCGGCATGCGGTGCGCAGGACCCAGTCGCCGATCTGCACGATGAGCCCGCTGCTCTCCGCCAGCGGAATGAAGGCCGCGGGCGAGACCATGCCGCGCTGCGGGTGGCGCCAGCGCAGCAGCGCCTCCACGCCGAACAGCCGGCCTGTCCCGAGATCCACCTGAGGCTGATAGACCAGGTGCAACTCGTCGCGCTCGATGGCTTGGCGCAGGTCCTCCCGCATCGCCAGCTGGTGCTGCATATGCGCATCGAGCTCGGCGCTGTAGAACTGGAAGGCGTCGCGGCCGCTGTCCTTGGCGCGGTACAGCGCAATGTCGGCGCAGCTCAGCAAGTCCTTGACGTCGCGGGCATCGCGCGGGTAGCTCGCCACACCGATGCTGCAGGTGACGCGGTAGGAACGTTCCCCGATGCTCACGGGCTGCGCCACGGCCTCGCGCAACGCCTGCAGCCGGGGTGCCAGCGCCGCAGGCTCGCCGGCCTGGTCGGTGAAGACGATGAGGAACTCGTCGCCGCCCTGGCGGGCCACCGTGTCCGCGCCGCAGATGCTGCCTGGCAGCCGACGCGCCACTTCGCGCAGCACCTCGTCGCCGGCGGCATGGCCCAGGCTGTCGTTGATGACTTTGAAGTTGTCCAGGTCGAGGTAGGCCAGGCTGACGCCGCTGCCATTTGCCGCGGCCTGCGCCAGCACCAGCTGCAGCCGCTCCTGCAGGCCGAGCCGGTTGACCAGGCCGGTGAGCACGTCGTGATGGGCGAGGTGGTGGATGCGCTGCTGCACCGCATGGCGCTCGATCGCGATGCCTGCCAGGTGGATGGCCAGTGCGACCATCTCGTCCTCGGCAGCACCGGGCCGGCCGGGCATGCGCTTGTACAGGGCAAAGGTACCGAGCACCGTGTTGCTGTGCGACAGCACGGGCCAGGACCAGCAGCTGCGCAGCCCGTGCGTGATGGCCAGCCGCGTGTAGTCTTCCGCCCACAGCGCATCGGTCTCGATGTCCTCCACGATCACCTGTGCATGCCGGTGCGCAGCGGTACCGCAGGAACCGACCGCGGGGCCGATGGCCACGCCGTCGATCGCCTCGCGGTACGCCGATGGCAGGCTGGGACCGGCGCCGTGGCGCAGATGCAGCCCGTCCTCGTCCAGCACCAGTACCGACGCCAGCGTGTCCGGCAGCTGCGTTTCGATCAGCCGGCACAAGCGCTCCAGCACCTGGGGCAGCGGCGTGTTGGTCGCGATGAGTTCCAGCACGCCGGCCTGTTCGGCCTGCATGTGCTCGGCGCGCTGCCGCTCCTGCACTTCGTGCAACAGCTCCCGGTTGCGTGTCTCGATGCGCTGCTGCGCCTCGACGAGTTGCGCGGTGCGCAGCTGCAGCTGCTGGCGGTCGACCAGGAAAGACTCGACGGCATGCGCCATGCGGCTGATTTCGTCGTGGCCGGGCACCATCGGCGCGGGCGGGTCGGCTCGCTTGCCGAGCAGGCGCTGGCTTACCCCGTGCAGACGCTGCAGCACCAAGCGGCCGAGCAGCCGTGCAATCAGGGTCGCCAGCAAGAGGCCGCTGCCCGTCAGCACGAGCACGGTGTACTTGGTGCGCTGTGCCGTCTCGGCCAGCCGCTGCACGGCGAGCCGATAGTCGCGAGTGAGCCGGGTCGACTGCTCGTTGGCCGAGGACACCAGCACATCCGTTTGGTGCCGCAACTCGTCGTGCACCTGCACGATGACGCGCGGCTCGACCGGCGTGCGCGCCGCTGGCATCCGGCTCAGCTCGCTGTCGCGCAACTGCGCGACGATGTTGGCACTGTTGCGGATCAGCTGGCTCGCCTGGTAGAGGTCGAGAATCGCGCTGTTGCCGGCATCAGCGCCGAGGTGCTGCACCGATGCGTCGAAGGCGTCGAGCTCCTTGCCGATGGCTGCCATCGCCTGCGCCAGCTGTACTGTCGAGGTGGCCTGCAGGATTTCACCGGTCTTGCGGTCGATCGCCAGCGTGTGCCGCAGCATCTCCTGCGACTGCTGCATGTGGGCCAGCCGCACCTCGGTGAGCATGCGGATGTCCTCCACCGCTTGCTGCAGCGTGACGACGCTGGCGCCGCCGGCGCTGAGCATCAGCAGCAACAGCGCGCCCAAGGCCAGCGTGAATTGTCCGCGCAACGATGCCGGCAGCAAGCGCTGCAAGGAAAACTTCAAGGACATGGCTGCGGTGCGGTGGTACGGCCAGCGGGGAATCAGCGCTTCCAGATGCGCGCGTAGGCTTCGCGGTAGCCGTTGTCGGGGTCGTAGCGCAGCTGCGGGCCGCCGTCGAAATCGGCGTTGTCCGGGGTCACCAGGTGTACCGGTGCGACAAAGCCGCTCACCGGCTTGTTGTTGAACAGCCGGTTGAGCTCGTCCACAGCCTGCCACCCTTGCAGGAGCAGCGGCTCCGCCACCGTACCGGTCTGGAACGTGCGCGTGCGGATGCGCTGAAATGCCGGCGGAGTGCCGTCGCCGGCCGACAGCAGGCTCAGATGCTGCCCGCCGTTGCCGGTGAGCGCCGGCAGCGCATGGTCGAAGTAGATGTCGTTGATCGCCAGTGCGTGTGTCCAGGCCGTGCCGTGGCGGTCGAGCAGCTCGCGGGTGACCCGCGGCATGTCCGCGGCCGCCTTGGCGATGGCGAGATCCCGCACTTCGAGCAGCCTGCAGCGGGCACAGGCGCGAATGACCTCGGCCATGGCGTTGCCCTTGGCCGTCGCGATGCCGAAGTTGGAATCGGTGAACACCACCACGCCGGCGCGGCCGTCGGACTGCGCGATGGCTGCCATCGCGGTCACGCGTGCCACCTCCAGCGGATCGGTGGTGATGTTCATCGCCACCGGTGTGCCGGCGATCGGGCCTGGCGTTTGGCTGGCATGCCAGCCCACCACCGGGATGCCGGCGGCGCGGAACGCTTCGAGCCCGGCACTGTTTTCGCGCGCGTCGGCGCCTGCGAACACGAGGCCGTCGGGCCGCGCGGCCAATGCGTCGGCCAGCGCCTTCGCGCGGCCGGCGGGGGTGCCGCCGGCATTGATCACCTTGACCGTCCAGCCGATGCGGCTGGACGCCTCACGCACACCCTGCGCGAGGCCGACAATGCCCCCATTGCGCAGGTCTTCGGCCAGCAGCACGACGGTCTTGCCGCTGGCAGCGGCCGGGCCATCGGTCGGCCCGCTCCAGCGCTCCGCACGCTCGCTGGCGCGGGCCACCGCGCCCTTTGCCTCGGCGGAGCTGACCGGCTGCGCCGACGCGGCGGCCAGCGCCTGGCACCAGACGACCAGCGCCACGCCCCATGTACCGATGCGCGTTCTGATCCTCAAGCCGCCCGCATAACCTGGCATCCATCGTCCTTCGTCAACCGCAGCGCCGTCCTGCCCATTCCAATCTCCTGCCGCGACGGTGTGGCCGGCGATTGTGTGCAGCCGCCTGGCGGTGCAGCGTCCGGAAATGAGGGTGCTTGGCTGGCTTGTTCAGCGGACTCCGGTGGATGAGGTGTTGCTTCGTGGTCGCGCGCGTCCCGGGGCTGCCTGATCACGCTCCTGGGCAGCCCCGCGGTGGAATCACTCGCAGCGGAAGTTCGCTGCGTCCTCGACGCTGCCCGAACCGTTGTACTTGGCAATCTTCGGGTACGGGCACAGCGGGCGGGTGCGGCCGGGCCAAGGCGCGGTGGCCGAGGCCGTGGCGACGATGCGATCCGGCGCCGTGCCCTTTTCCACCCACTCCACCAGCGGCGTGAGCGAGTCGTAGAGGTCGGTGGCGGGTCCGCCCGAGTTGGCGCAGTGGTTCATGCCCGGCACCAGGAACAGCCGCGCGAAGTCCTGGGTGGCCGCCGCGCCGCCGTTGGCCGCGGCCAGGCGCTCGTAGTAGTCGATGGAGTCGTTGGCCGAGAAGATCGGGTCGCTGGTGCCGTGCACGATCAGCATCTTGCCGCCGCGGCCCTTGTACGCGCCCACGTCGGTGGACGTGGTGCTGTAGATGCTCGCATAGGCATCCAGCCGCGCCGGGTCGGTGTCGAAGTTGAACGCCATGAAGTTGAAGGTGGGGTCGGGCGGCGTGAGGAACTCCAGCCGCAGCGCGTCGGCGGCGATGAGCGTGACGTTGCGCGAGTTGGCCGTGGTGGTGGTGGAGGTGCCCAGGCGCCAGTTGCGCCAGTCCGCACCGGCGATGCCGGTGTCCCAGGGCCAGGTGGCGTAAAGCTGCTGGCCGGCCGAGTTGCGCGGGCCGCCGAAGTCGCGCTTGAGCGCGCCGATCTGTTCGGTCGTCAGGCAGCTGTCGGTCTTGACGTTGCCGCTGCACTGCAGCACCGCGGGGTCGAAATTGCAGGCCGACGGGTTGGCGCCGACGATGCCGTCCACCGCGCCGTCCAGGCCGTCGCAGCGCTGCGCCACGGCGTTGGCGACGAGCTTCAGGTCCGCGTCCGACAGCGCCTGGCTGAGGATGCCGCCCGGGGCGATGGCCTGGTAGCCGATGGTGCTCCACACCGAGGCCATGGTTGCCTCCCTAGATACCTTGATGGCCGGCGCGTTGGCGGCGATGCCGTCGAAGTAGCTCGGGAAGCGCTGCGGGAACAGCATGGCCTGGCGCCCGCCGCCGGAGCAGCCGACGAAGTAGGAGCGGTCCGGCGCGCGGCCGTAGGCACGGGCGATCAGCTCCTTCGCGACCACCGTCACCTTCTCGTAGCTGTTGTAGGCGTGGTCGACGCGCGCCTGCGGGTCCAGGCCGAAGCTGGCGTCGGTGCCCTGGTGGCCGGCATCGGTGCTGACCACCGCGAAGCCCTTGGCGAGCGCCCCGGTCTGCAGCCCGACAAGGGAATTGCCGCCCGAGAGCGCTCCCAGCGCGGGGCGGACCGCACCGTCGTTGCCGCCGCCGCCCTGGAACATGAAGCGGCCGTTCCAGGCCTTGGGCAGGCGCAGCTCGAAGCCGATGTAGTAGGGCTTGCCGTCCGCGCCCGTGCGCGGGTTCAGCTTGCCGGTGACCACGCAGTGCTCGGGCAGCGTGTTCGCGCTGACCACGGTGCCGGCGGCCACGGTGGCGG
>JAEYPG010000092.1 GCA_023410975.1 Pseudomonadota bacterium | reverse complement strand
CGCCGGCACCACGGTGCGGCTGTGGCAGCGCATCCCCAAGGCGGCCGCGGCGCGGCTGGCGCCGACGGCGCTGCAGGCCGTGGGCGCCGCGCTGGCGGGCGCGCGGCCCGACCCGCTGGTGGTGCTGCACGAGCAGGACCGCGAGCTGATCGAGAGCCTGACGGACCTGCAGGAGCGCCAGGCCGAGGCCGCACGGCTCAACCGCGAGCTGGAGGAAACCAACCGCGGCGTGGTGGCGCTGTACTCGGAGCTGGACCAGAAGGCCGAGCAGCTGCGCAGCGCCAGCGACATGAAGTCGAAGTTCCTGTCGCACATGAGCCACGAGTTCCGCACGCCGCTGAACTCGATCCTGGCGCTGACGCGGCTGCTGGCCGACGGCGTGGACGGCGACCTCAACCACGAGCAGCAGCGCCAGGTGGAGTACATCCGCCGCTCGGCGCAGGGGCTGCTGGACATGGTCAACGACCTGCTGGACCTGGCCAAGGTCGAGGCCGGGCGGCTGGACATCCGGCCCGAGGCCTTCGGCGTGGACGCGCTCTTCGCCGGGCTGCGCGGCTCGCTCAAGCCGCTGCTGGTGAACCCGGCGGTGGAGCTGGTCTTCGACGAGCCCGCGGGACTGCCCGAGTTCTACGCCGACGAGCAGAAGGTGGCGCAGGTGCTGCGCAACCTGATCTCCAACGCGCTGAAGTTCACGCAGCGCGGCCACGTGCGCGTGAGCGCCCGCCACGAGGCGGCCAGCGCCCGCATGGTGTTCACGGTGGAGGACACGGGCATCGGCATCGCGCCGGAGCACCTGCAGACCATCTTCGAGGAGTTCACGCAGGTGCAGGGCGCACTGCAGCGCGGCGGTACGGGGCTGGGGCTGTCGCTGTCGCGGCGGCTGGCGCAGCTCATGGGGGGCGACCTCACCGTGCGCAGCAGCACCCCGGAAGTGGGCTCCTCCTTCGAGCTGTTCCTCCCCCTTCGTTACGGGAGTTTCGCCGAGGTCCCGGACCCCGGAGAAGGCACGCCGGATGCCGGGCAGCTCGTGGTGATCGATGACGAGGAGGCCTTCCGCTACGTCATCCGCCACATCGCGCAGGATGCGGGGCTGCGCGTGCTGGAGGCGGAGGACGGCGAGGCCGGCCTGGCGCTGGTGCGGCAAAGCCGTCCGGACGTGGTGATCCTGGATTTGCACATGCCACGCCTGGACGGCTTCGCCGTGCTGCAGGCGCTGGCCGCCGACGCGCAACTGCGCACGGTGCCGGTGGTGGTGTGCACGTCGCAGGCGCTTTCGCTGGACCAGAAGCGCGCGCTCGCTGCGGCCTACGCCATCGTGCCCAAGCACGACATCTCGCGCGACGGGCTCACCACACTCATCCACTCCGTGATCAATCAAGGGCGAGGGACTGCATGAGCGGCAGCAGCAGCATCAACGAAGGCGGCGCCGGCGCGGACGGTGCCCAGGGCAGCGGCACGGCGACCATCCTCAACGTCGACGACACCGAGCCCGCGCGCTACGCGAAGAACCGCACCCTGCGCCATGCGGGCTTCGAGGTGGTGGACGCCGCCTCGGGCCGCGAAGCGCTGGCGCAGATGGAGGTGCTGCGCCCGGCGCTGGTGCTGCTGGACGTGCGATTGCCCGACATCAACGGCATCGAGGTGTGCAAGCAGATCAAGCAGCGCTGGCCCACCACCATGGTGCTGCAGACCTCGGCCACCTTCACCAGCGCCGCCGACCGCACGCGTGGGCTGGAGGGCGGCGCCGACTCCTACCTGATCCAGCCCATCGACCCCGAGGAGCTCGTGGCCGCCGTGCGCGCGCTGCTGCGGCTGCACGCGGCCGAGAGCGGCACGCGCGCGCTCAACGAGACCCTGGAGCGGCGCATCGAGGAGCGCACCCGCGCGCTGCACCAGGCCAACATCCGGCTCATCGAGCAGATCGCGCAGCGCGAGCGCGCCGAGGCGGTGCTGGTGCAGTCGCAGAAGATGGAGGCCATCGGGCAGCTCACCGGCTCGATGGCGCATGACTTCAACAACATCCTGGCGTCGATGGTGGGCTACATCCACCTGGTGCAGCGCATGGCCGGCGACGCCAAGCTCAGCGCGCTGCTGGACAAGGCGCTGGCCGCGGCCGAGCGCGGCAAGCAGCTCACGCTGCGGCTGCTGGCCTTCTCGCGCAGCAACGACCTGGTCACCGGTCCCATCGACGTGCGCACGCTGCTGCTGGGCCTGCGCGACTGGCTGCGCCAGGCGGTGGAAAGCGCCATCGTGCTGGACATCGAGCTGCAGGACGGCGCCGAGCTGGTGGCCGTGACCGACGCCAACCAGCTGGAGCTGGCGATCCTCAACCTCGTGCTCAACGCCAAGGACGCCATGCCCCAGGGCGGCAGCATCACCATCGAGGCCCGCGCGCAGCATCTCGCCGAGCCCGAAGGGGACGTGCTGCCCGGCGCCTACGTCGTCATCACCGTGACCGACACCGGCACCGGCATGACGCCGGAGGTGGCTGGCAAGGCCTTCGACCCGTTCTTCACCACCAAGCCCGTCGGCCGCGGCACCGGGCTGGGGCTGGCGCAGGTGGCCAACGTGGCGCGGCTGTCGCGGGGCGGCGCGCGCATCGCCAGCGAGCCGGGGCAGGGGACGCAGGTGTCGCTGTGGCTGGCTGCGGGCAGCGGCGCGGAGCTGTCGCCCTCGGAGGAGCGCGCGCTGCCGCGCAACCTGGCCGGGCGCGGCGAGCGGGTGCTGGTGATCGACGACGAGCCCGACATCCGCCGCACCATGGCCGAGCTGATGCGCGACAACGGCTACGAGGTGCTCAGCGCCGCCGACGGCGGCGCGGCGCTGTCGGCCTACACGGACTTTTCGCCGCAGGTGTTGCTGCTGGACCTGGGGCTGCCGGGCGGCCTCAGCGGCATCGAGGTGGCGCGGCGGCTGCGCCAGTTGTCTCCGTCCCTGCCCATCGTCTTCGTCAGCGGCCACGCCGACCGCGAGCTGCTGTGGACCGCCGTGCCCGGCGCGCGGCTGCTGCGCAAGCCTTTCCAGACCGAGGAGTTGTACGCCGAGGTACGGCGCTGCCTGGACGAGCCCCAGGAGGCTTGAGGGGCGATGGCCACCCGCGGCGCGACGGACGGCACCTGGCCCCTGGCTTCCGGCACCTGGCGCGCCGGCGGCGCGCCGGAAGCCGGGTTCGAGCTGTTGACCAGCGCCCTCGGCCATCACTGCGGCACACCACTGCCGGTGGCGGACCTGCGGGCCTTGCTGGGTGCCGGCCTCGCCGAGCGCTTTCCGGCCGCGCTGTATCCGCCCGAGTTCGGCTACAGCCCCTTCGACGGGCAGGCGTTGCAGCGCGCGCCGGTGCCCTCGGGTCCTTGCTGGGTGCCGCCCTTCGGTGCGCCGGACCTGTCTGCCCGCGCCACCTTGACCACCCGGGGCTTGAGGCAGTGCGCTCAACCGCTGCGTCTGGCCTCCCCAGTGGGCCGCGGTGCCCGGGACGACCCAGACCGGGAGCTGCCGCTGCCGCCGCACGGCCGCTACGAGTTTCTGAGCCTGCGCGCAGCCACTCCGGCCCCGGTGCTGCTGGCGCTGGATCCGGACCAAGGCACGCTGTGCGTGCACCTGCCGCACAGCGGCCGCTGGGAGTCTCTGGCACCGCCTCGTGGTGCACCATTGGCCGAGGCCGGCCTGCCGCGGGCCGACTGGCGCTGCGAGGTGATGGGCAGCTCTCTGGGCAGCCGCCTGTTCTTGCCCACGCAGGACGGACTGGCATGTGTGGAGCCCGATGCGACGGCGTTGCACCTGGACCTGCGCTACCTGGGAGACGCGCCGGCGCTGGGCGCGCCCGTCGTGTTCGCCGAGCGGGTATGGCTGCCCTTGCAGCCGCGGGCGGGTGGCATGCCCCGTGTTCTGGGCGTGGAGGCGCAGGGCCTGGACACGCAGTGGGTGGAAGTCCAGGGCGGACTGCCTCAGACGCTGGGCCGAGTGCACCTTCCAGTGTCCGGCAACCGATGGGCCCTCTGGCCGTGCCAGGCCGGTCAGCTGCTGTTGCAGCACCGTTCCGACGGCACTTTCCAGGCCGGCTTCCTGCCCTGGCCGGCGGGGCTGCAGCCGGTCTTCGAGTGCGGCAGTCCTTTCCTCAAGCGCGACGCCTCGCTTTGGCAACTGTGCAGCGACGCTGAAACGGGCCGCTACGAGTACGTGCAGCTCGGCCGGGTGGGACCTGAGCGATACCCGGCAATGCCGCCACGCTCGTGCTCCGGCACGCTGAGCTTCCGCTTTGCCGTACGCCAGCAGCGCGATCCCTGGCTGGAGCCCGAGAGTGGCGACGACAGCGCCGCCGATGACCAACTGCTGCCCCTGCTGGAGAGCACGGAGGGCGCGGCCTTCGTGGGCCTGTGCTGGCAGACCACGGAGTCGCTGCCGCGGCTGCTGACACATCCCGAGCGCCTCGACACGCTGCTGGTGCTGGAAGACGAAGCAGGTCTGCACGAGCTGTACCGGCGCCGCCTGCCATCGCCCTGGCAGATGCGCGTGTTCGTACACGATGCGACGCTGTGGGCCTACCACCCGGAGCTCGGTTCCCTTCCCGGCTGGAGGCTGGTGCCGTGACCGCGCCGCGCCGCCGGATCGCCGCCATCGTCGTGCTTGCCGCGGCGCTGCCGGTACCGGCGGCAGCCATGCAGCACGCTTTCCTGGTGCAGAACTCGGGTTGGATGGAGCCCTTCTATGCCGACCCGGCCTCGCCCTTCAAGGCGCTGGTGGCGGCGGTGGCGCAGGCGGCGGTCGAGCCGCAGGACACGGTCTACACCCTGGCCTTCAGCCAGAGCAGCGCGGCCAACGAGTCGCCAAGGCTGCTCTCCAAGGCGCAGGGTGCGGGCGACGTGGCGCGCCACCTGCGGGAGCTGCAGGTCGCCCGCAAGGGCGCCGGGCCGGCTCTGGCGGATACCGATTTCCAGGAGGCCGTCACCAAGACCATCACCGGCCCCTTCGGCGCCGCGCCGGGGGTGTTGTGGATCTTCACCAACAACCGCAACAGCCCCGGCAACGACCCCCGCACGGCCGAGCGCAACCGCGACTTCTACCGGCTGCTGCACCTGGAACCGTCCATCACCCGCACGCTGGCCTTCCCGTTGAGCATGCCGGTGCAGGGCCGGCTCTACAGCGCGCGCGGGCTCATGGTCTATGCGCTGGCCTACGGCCAAAGCGCCTCGCAGGCGCTGGAGCGCATCCTGGCCCAGGGCGCCCTGTCCCGGGTGCTGACGCAGGCCCCGGCGCGGCTGAAGCCGCTGGACCAGGAGGCCGTGCGCATCGTCCCCGAGGCGGTGGTGAACGCCCGCCAGCTGCGCGCGAGCCTGGGCGGCGACCAGCGCACCATCGTGCTGGACGCGCAGTCCGGCGATCTGCGGCCCGAAGTGGTGCTGCAGGCCTCGCTGCAGAACCTGTTCTATCCCTACGCCATCCGCGAGGCGGAGGTGCGGGCGCGGCTTGACGCGGCCGGGCAGCAGCTGCCGGTGCAGGTGAGCCCGGCGCGGGTGCAGGCGCTGCAGCCCGGCGCGCGCCAGCCGGTGGAGGTGCGGCTGGCGCTGCCCATGGCGCAGGTGCCCTCGGCCTGGTCGGCGCAGGCGCTGGCGGCCATGGGCAAGCAGGTGCTGCTGCCGATGACGGTGGAGATCGGCCTGGCCGGGCAGCGGCTGGGGGTTTCGCCGGCCTTTGCCGAGCAGATGGCGGCGCTGTTTCCCGGCGACCCGCTGCCGGAGGTGTTCACCCCACCCGAGAGCGCGCGCGCGTCGCGGGCACGCGTGCCGTTGCTGTTGCGCGTGCAGTACC
>JAEYPG010000023.1 GCA_023410975.1 Pseudomonadota bacterium | reverse complement strand
CGGCAGCGCGCTGTGCCGCTTCCAGCGCCGCCGGGGTGGGCCGCTTGCGCCGCCCGGCCCGCTCGAACAGCACGCAGCCCCAGTGGCGCTCCAGCGCCTGCATCGCCTGCGCGATGGCGCTCTGGCTCACGCCCGCGGCCCGCGCGGCAGCCGACTGGCTGCCGTGCTGCACCACGAGTTCCAGGTATTGCAGGTGTTTCAGATACATCAGATCGGCTTATACATCCGCCTCCGCGCCCGGTTGTGGCGGGGGCGCCAGGGGCCCAGCATTTGAGCCAGCTCAAGACCAGCGCTTCGCCGAAAGCGCACAGGAGACAAGCCATGACGCCCCTTTCACGCCGCCGCCTGCTCGCGGCCACCGCGTTGAGCCTGCTGGCCGGCACCGCCGCCGCCCAGGCCTTTCCAAGCAAACCCATCACCCTCGTCGCGCCCTTCCCGGCGGGCGGCCCGCTGGACGTGGTGGCCCGCGCCCTGGGCGAGCAGATGGCCGCCGGCCTGAAGCAGCCGGTGGTGGTGGACAACCGCTCCGGCGCCACCGGCAACATCGGCGCGCAGGCCGTGGCGCGCGCCCCGGCCGACGGCCACACGCTGCTGCTGACCATCGACACCAGCCTCACCGCCAACGCGACGCTCTACGGCAAGCGCATGGGCTTCGACGTCGAGCGGGATCTGCGCCCCGTGGCCACGACGGCGAGCTTCAGCCAGATGCTGGTAGTCACCCCGGCCAGCGGCATCCAGGACTTCAAGGGATTCGTGGAGCGTGCCCGCAAGGGCCTCAACTACGGCTCCGCCGGCAATGCCAGCCCGGGCCACCTGACGATGGAGGCGCTGGGTTCTCTCATCGGTGGCCAGCTCAACCACGTGCCCTACCGCGGCAACGCGCCGGCGGTGACGGACCTGCTCGGCGGCCAGATCCCGGCGGGCTTCGTCGCCATTCCCTCGGTGGCCCAGCACGTGGACGGCGGCAGGCTCAAGGCGCTGGCCGTCTCGGGCAGCAAGCGCTCGCCGCTGGCGCCCCAGGTGCCGACCATCGCCGAACTGGGCTACCCCGGCGCCACCACCGACTTCAGCTTCGTGCTGATGGCGCCCGCGGGCACGCCCGACGCCGTCGTGAAGCGGCTGCACGAGGAAACGGTGCGCGCGCTGGCACAGGAGACGGTGGCGCAGCGGCTGCGCGCCCTGGACCTCGTGCCCGCACCCGCCGGCCCCGAGCAGACCGCCGCCCTTCTGCGCGAAGGCCGCGCCCGCTGGGCCCGCGTCATCCAGGAACGCCGCATCACCGCCGACCAGTGAACCCCGCCATGACCACCAAGCGCCCCAACTTCATCTTCATCCTGGCCGACGACCTGGGCTATGCCGACCTGGGCTGCACCGGTGCGCGCGCACCGGTCTCGCCCAACCTGGACCGCATGGCCGCCGAGGGCCTGCTGTTCACGCACGGCTACTCCAACTCGCCCGTGTGCTCGCCCACGCGCTTCGCCCTGATCACCGGGCGCTGGCAGTACCGGCTGCGCGGCGCGGCCGAGGAGCCCATGACCGGGCGCTTCCGCGGCGACAAGATCGTGGGCCTGCCGCCGGAACACCCCACGCTGCCCTCGCTGCTGCGCGACGCGGGCTACCGCACCGCGCTGGTGGGCAAGTGGCACCTGGGCTACCCGCCGCACTTCGGCCCGCTCAAGAGCGGCTACCAGGAGTTCTTCGGCCCCATGTCCGGCGGCGTGGACTACTTCAACTACACCGACAGCATCGGCAAGCGCGACCTGTGGGAGGGTGAAGCGCCGGCCGAGGACCACGGCTACCTGACCGACGCCCTCAGCGACCGTGCCGTGCGCTTCATCGAGGACACGCCCGAGGGGCAGCCCTTCCTGCTGAGCCTGCACTACACCGCGCCGCACTGGCCCTGGGAGACGCGCGAGGACCATGCCGAGTCGCAGCGCATCGGCGGGCGCATCAACCACGTGGACGGCGGCTCGCTGGCGACCTACCGCCGCATGATCCACCACATGGACGAAGGCATCGGCCGGGTGCTGGCGGCGCTGCAGGCCAAGGGGCTGGCCGAGGACACGCTGGTGGTGTTCACCAGCGACAACGGCGGCGAGCGCTTCTCGGACAACTGGCCCTTCGTGGGCCAGAAGATGGACCTGCTCGAAGGCGGCATCCGCGTGCCGCTGATCGCGCGCTGGCCCGCGCGCATCGCCCCGGGCCGCACCAGCGCCACGCCGGCCCTGACCATGGACTGGTGCGCCACGATGCTGGAGGCCGCCGGCGTGGCGCCGCACCCGGAGTACCCGCTGGACGGCCTGAGCCTGCTGCCGCTGTTCGCCGACCCGGCCTGGAACCCGCAGCGGCGCCTGTACTGGCGAATGCTGCACCGCCGCCAGGCGGCGCTGCGCGACGGCGACTGGAAATACCTCGCCATGGACGGGCACGAGTACCTGTTCGACCTCGCGGCGGACGAGCGCGAGCGCGCCAACCAGGCCCGGCGCGAGCCCGAGAGGCTGGCGGCGATGCGGCAGGCCTGGCAGGACTGGGCGGCGGGGCTGCCGCCGATCCCGGAGGAAGCGCGGGCCACGCTGGTGTTCGGCGAGGCCGAGATTCCGCGCGCGTCGCATTGAGTGCCCGACCCTCCAGGAGAAACGCATGAACCGCAGACAGTTCCAGCTCGGCCTGCTCGGCTCCGGGCTGCTTGCCGCGCCCTGGGCGCGGGCCCAGGCCTCGGCCACCAAGGTCATGGTGGGCTTTGCGCCGGGGGGCTCGGTGGACACCACGGCGCGGCTGGTGGCCGAAGGGCTGCAGAGCCATCTGGGCCGCACCTTCATCGTCGAGAACCGCACCGGCGCCGGTGGCCGCCTGGTGCCGGAGCAGCTGGCACGCGCCCAGGGCGACAGCCAGACGCTGATGATCGTGCCGCACGGGCCGATGACACTGTTCCCGGCCCTCTACCCCAAGCTGCGCTACGACCCGGCGCGCGACTTCGCGCCGATCGCGCAGCTCGTGCGCTACGACTACGCCCTGGTGGCTGGGCCCAGCCTGGCCTTGCCCGACGCGGCCGCGCTCAAGCGCTGGCTGCGCAGCAGCGCCGGCGCCAAGGCCAGCTACGGCTCGCCCGGTGCCGGGACGGTGCCGCATTTCGTGGGCGTGTCGGTGGCGCGCGCGCTGGACATGCCACTGACGCACGTGCCCTACCGCGGCGCGGCGCCCGCGATGGTGGACGTGGTGGCCGGCGTGGTGCCGTTGGCCTTCGCACCGACGGCCGACGCCGCGGAGCTCGCCCGCAGCGGCAAGCTGAAGATCCTGGCCACCAGCGGCGTGCGCCGCGGCAGTGCCACGCCCCAGGTGCCCACCTTCAAGGAGTACGGCATCGACGTCGAGCTGGACGGCTGGTTCGCCCTCTACGGCCCGGCCGGGCTGCCCGCGGCCCAGGTGGCGACGCTGCAGCAGGCCGTGGCGGCCGCCCTGGCCGTGCCGGCGCGACGCGACCGCCTGGCCCGGATGGGCCTGGAAACGGCCCCCGGCACGCCGGCGCAGCTGGCGGCGCTGCAGCAGCGCGAACAGGGCTTCTGGCAACCCGTGGTCAAGGCCAGCGGCTTCACCCCGGAGGATTGAGCGTCCGGGGCTTCGGGACAGGGCCGCTTTCCATGTCCGCGCCGCCGGCATCGGGCCGGTGGCCCTGCGGCGCCACGGGCCGTCCCGGCATGGCCGAACGGGGAACGGCGGGCACCCCGCTCAGCGCCGCAGCCACCACGCGTGCAGCGCACGCGCCCCGGCGTCCAGCGCGTAGCCGAGCAGGCCCACGAAGACCACGGCGGCCATCAGCTCCGAATAGGCCAGGCGATCGCGCGTGTCGAGGATGAAGTAGCCCAGCCCGGCCGACACGCCCAGCATCTCGGCCGGCACCAGCACGATCCAGATCAGCCCGATGGCCAGCCGCACGCCGGTGAGCACGTGCGCCGTGATGCCCGGCAGCACCACGCGCAGCACCAGCTCGCGCCGCGTGGCGGAGAGGCTGCGCGCCAGCAGCAGCCAGTTCGGGTCCAGCTGCGCCACGCCCGCGGCGGTGTTGAGCATCAAGGGCCACACCGCGGCGAAGCTCAGCAGGAACACCACCGGCGCGTCGCCCACGCCCAGCGCCATCACCGCCAGCGGCATCCACGACAGCGGCGAGACCATGCGCAGCAGCTGGAACAGGGGCGTGGTCGCCTGCGCGAACGGCCGCCACAACCCGGTGAGCACGCCCAGCGGCACCCCGATCGCCAGCGCGAACAGCAGCCCCAGCGCCACCCGCTGCAGGCTGATGCCCGCGTGCGGCCACAGCGTGCCGCCGGCCAACAGCTCCAGCAGCGCGCGCAGCGCCGCATCGGGTGCGAAGGCGCCGGCAATGGGCGTGCGCCCGGCCAGCCAAGCCGTGCCGGCCCACCACGCCAGCCCCGCCACGCCCAACCCCAGCGC
>JAEYPG010000003.1 GCA_023410975.1 Pseudomonadota bacterium | reverse complement strand
GCGGGGAAGAGGTTGTCGCGGTCGATGGCCGCGGCGCGGGGGGCGATCTCCTTGGCGGCGAAGTTCGCGACCGTGTCGCGCAGCATGTCGATGGTCTCGCCGAGGCCGAAGTTCAGGCCGGGAAGCTGGGTCATGGCTTGTCTCCTTGGGTGCGCTGGTGCCGAGGGCGAGCGTAGGCCCGCGCGCGGCACGGCGGCGGCCAGTGGGGTTGCAAAAGCTGCCAAACTTGCAGGCCATCATGAGCCTGCCCCCCGCCGTCACCCCCATGGCCTTCGTCCGGTGCATCGTCCTGGCCTTCGAACGCCGGGGGATGGACCCGGCGCCGACGCTGGCGGCGGCACAAATCACGCCAGCGGAGCTGTGCGACCGCCAAGCGCGCATCACGGCGCTGCAGATGGAGGCCGTCTCCGCCGCGGCGATGCAGGCGCTGGACGACGAGGCGCTGGGCTGGTTCGGGCGCCGCCTGCCCTGGGGCAGCTACGGCATGCTGTGCCGCGCCAGCACCGGCGCCGCGACGCTGGGGCTGGCGCTCAAGCGCTGGTGCCGGCACCACCGGCTGCTGGCGGAGGACGTGCTGCTGGAGCTGGAAACCTTCGATGCGTCCGGCGTCCCCGTTCCCGTTCGGGCTGAGCCCGTCGAAGCCCTGCCGCCCGGCCGGGCCACGGGCCCTTCGGCAAGCTCCGGGCGAACGGAACACACGGCGCAAGTGGCCCGGCTCGCCATCACCGAGCACCGCGCGCTGGGCGAGCTGCGCGAGTTCTGCCTGGTGACGCTGCTGCGCTACGTGCACGGCTATGCCTGCTGGGCGGTGGACTCGCGCATCCCGCTGCTGGAGGCGGCCTTTCCCTTCCCCGCCCCGGCGCATGCCGATGCCTACGCCCACATGTTCCCCGGGCCGGTGCGCTTCGAGGCCGGCCAGGCGGGCTTCAGTTTCGACGCGCGCTACCTGGGCCTACCACTGCGCCGGGACGAGGCGGCGCTCAACGGCATGCTCAAGCGCGCCCTGCCGCTGACGGTGCGCCAGTACCGGCGCGACCGGCTGCTGGCGCAACGCGTGCGGGAGCGGCTGCGCCAGCAGCCCGGGGCGAACGCGGACCAGGTGGCGCGGGCGCTGTTCCTGTCCACGCGCAGCCTGCACCGCCAATTGCAGGAAGAAGCGACCTCGCTGCAGGCCCTGAAGGACGCGGTGCGCCGTGACATCGCCGTGGAGCTGCTGCTGCGCAGCAGCCGCCCCGTCAAGCAGATCGCGCTGGCAGCGGGCTTCGACAACGAGAAGAGCTTCACCCGCGCCTTCAAGGGCTGGACGGGGGAATCACCGGCGGCGCTGCGGCAGCGGGCAACGCAGGGCGCGGGGTAAGCGCGACGGCACTCGGCGTTGCGTCCCCACTACAACTTCCGCCCTTCGCCCAGCCCGAACGCCGCGGCAGCGGCGTTCTTAACCCGGCCTTCATTCCGGCCCCCGCATCATGCCGGCCATGAATATTCCGATGGTCGATTCCTGCCGCCGCGGCGTGGCCCTGCTGGGCCTATGCGCCGCCCTGTCCACTTCCACCGCCGCCTGGGCCGACAGCCAGCGCCGAGCCGGCGACGTGCTGAGCTATGCCATGCCCCTGGGCGTGGCTGCCTACGAACTCTCCCAAGGCGACCGCGAGGGTGCCTGGCAGTTTGGCAAGGCGTTCGTGGTGACCATGGGCGCTACCGAAGTGCTCAAGCGCACCACCAACGTGGAACGCCCGGATCATTCCGACGACGAATCGTTCCCTTCCGGCCACGCGGCGCGCGCCTTCTCGGCCGCGACCTACGTGCATCGGCGCCATGGCATCGAGGCCGCGTGGCCGATGTACCTGGCCGCCACCTACGTCGGCTGGACGCGCGTGGACGCCAACCAGCACCGCTGGGGCGACGTGCTCGGCAGCGCCGCGCTCTCGGCGGCGGCGACCTGGTGGCTGGTGGACCCGAAGCAGGAGCGCCGCGTGACGGTGCTGCCGCTGATCGGGCCGCGCGGCGCGGGGGTGGAGGTGTCGGCGCGCTGGTGAGGCGTTTCCGAAGCGGGGAGCGGCGGCACGACAAATTTGTTTGCACGCTGACGCCCGGTCGGCTGCACAGTCGCGGCCATGGACGACGGCGGGCACCTCGCCTGCTCGCGCCGCCCTCAGCCCTGGAGGAGCCGACCCGTGAAGCTGATCACCTGGAACATCCAGTGGGGCCGCGGCACCGACGGCCGCGTGGACCTGGAGCGCATCTTGGCCGATGCCCGCGCGCTGGCCGACTTCGATGTGCTCAGCCTGCAGGAAGTGGCCGACGGCTGGCCCCGGCTGCCCGGTGGCGCGGCCGGCAACCAGTTCCGCACGCTGGCCCTGGCGCTGCCGGGTTTCACCGCCGTCGAAGGCGTGGCGGTGGACGTGCCCGGCCCGGCGGGCTCGCGCCGGCGCTTCGGCAACCTGCTGCTGTCGCGGCTGCCGGTGCTGCAGGTGCTGCGCCACCAGCTGCCCTGGCCGGCCGCCCCGGGCGTGCCCAGCATGCCACGGCTGGCCATCGAGGCCACGCTGCGCGCGCCCTTCGGGCCGCTGCGGGTGATGACCACGCACCTCGCCTACTACGCCCTCTCCCAGCGCCAGGCGCAGGTGCAGCGGCTGCGCGAGCTGCAGCAGGAAGGCGCGGCGCACGCGCGGCAGGCGCGGCCGCCGGAGGAAGGGCCGTTCCTGGTGCTGCCCCGCGGTGGCCCCGCGCTGCTGGCGGGGGACATGAACTTCAAGCCGGGCTCGCCGGAGTACCGGCAGATGCTGGCGCCCTTCTCCGATGCCACGCCGGCGTGGCTCGACGCCTGGGCGCAACTGCACCCGCAGGAGCCGCACCCGCCGACCTTCGCGCCGCACGAGGGACCGGCGCCGGAGCCGCCCTACTGCTGCGACTTCGTGTTCGCCAGCGCCGACCTCGCGCCGCGCCTGCGCGCGCTGCGCGTGGACGCGCGCACGACCGCCTCCGACCACCAGCCGCTGCTGCTGGAGCTCGATTGACCGCTTGACCAACCACCCCGGGAGACCGCCATGTCCATGGACGCACTGGAAACCATCGTCATTCCCCGCAGCTCGGACCTGGGCGACGGCTTCACGGTCCGCCGTGCGCTGCCCTCGGCCGAGCGGCGCATGGTGGGGCCCTTCGTGTTCTTCGACGAGATGGGGCCGGTGAGCTTCGAGGCCGGGCGCGGCCTGGACGTGCGCCCGCACCCGCACATCGGCCTGGCCACGGTGACGTACCTGCTGGAGGGCGAGATCCTGCACCGCGACAGCCTGGGCGTGGTGCAGCCCATCCGGCCCGGCGAGCTGAACTGGATGACGGCCGGGCGCGGCATCGTGCACTCCGAGCGCACGCCGGCCGAGCGGCGCGACGGCCACAGCCCGCTGGCCGGGATCCAGCTGTGGGTAGCGCTGCCCAAGGCGCACGAGGAAGCCGAGCCCTCCTTCGTGCACCACGGGGCCGGGGAGCTGCCGCAGATGGAGGCCGGGGGCTGCAGCCTGCGCGTCATCCTGGGCGACTTCGAGGGCGCGCACTCGCCCGTGCGCACGCTGTCGGAGATGTTCTACGTGGAGGTGCGGCTGGCACCCGGCGCGCAACTGCCGCTGCCGCCGCTGCACGAGGAGCGCGCCGCCTACGTGATCGAGGGCCAGGTGTCGGTCAACGCCGAGGACGCGACGCAGGGCCACGGGCCGCGGCAGCTGCTGGTGTTCAAGACGGGCGAGCCGGTGGTGCTGCGCGCGCTGGAAGGGCCGGCGCGGCTGGTGCTGCTGGGCGGGCCGGCGATGGACGCGCCGCGCTTCGTGTGGTGGAACTTCGTCTCCAGCTCACGCGAGCGCATCGAGCAGGCCAAGGCCGACTGGGCCGCCGGGCGCTTTCCGGCGGTGCCGCAGGAAACCGATTTCATCCCGCTGCCGCAGAGCCGGCCGATGCCCCCGGTGAGCTATCCCTGAGCGCCGCGCCGGGCCGCTGAACGCCCCTGGCCCGTGCAGGAGCGGCGCCGGCTGGTTGCTCCCGCGCCGCAGCGCGTCTGGAAGCCGGAGCCCTTGGCTTTCCGAAAGCTTCAGCCGCCATACTCGCTGCCGGTATCCACACGGGTTCGACACGCCATGATTCCCATCAAGACGCCCGGCCAGCGGCAAACCCGGGGCGCCATCCCGTCCAGCGCGGTGAAACCGTGGTCATGGCGATTCGCCGGACATTTTTTCACTGGCGCTGCCCTGTTGTTCACCAGCCTGGTATCGGGCTGCGCCACCCTGCCCGGCAGGGTGGCGGAAAAGGTGGATGAGCATCGCACCGAATATGTGCTGGTGCGCAACGGGCCGCAGGTGGTGGTATTCGAAAACGGCCTGGGGGCAAAGCTTGGGAACTGGGACAAGGTTTTCTCTGAAATATCCAAGAACACTACCGCCTTTGCCTACAACCGCCCCGGCTACGGTGCCAGCGACCCCGCCGCCACGCCGCGCGACGGCGAGCACATCGTCGATGAATTGCGTGCGCTGCTGAAAAACAAGGGTTTGCAGCCGCCCTACGTGCTGGTGGGCCATTCTGCGGGCGGGCTCTACATGCAATGGTTCGCGCGGCGCCATCCGGAGGAAGTGGCGGGATTGGTGCTGGTGGATTCCACGCACCCGCAGCATCTGCAGGGCAAGGGCAGCCCGGAACACTGGCCGGGCTGGGTGCGTGCGGGATTTGGCATCCTGACGACCGCTTCGGCCCAGGAGGAACTGAAACTGCTGAACGCCACCGGCGAATCCGTGCTGGCGCTGCCGACTTTCTCCGGCTAACCGGTGATGGTGCTCAGCGCCCTGAAACCACTGTCCGAGCACTCGGAAACCGCCGATTACGTGAATGAAAAGCGGCGCGACGTGGTGAACCTTTATCCCGGGGCGAAGCAGCTGTGGGTGAACAGCGGGCACAACATCCAGCGGGAGCGGCCGGAAGCGGTCATCGATGCCATTCGGGTCGTGCTGGGGGCGGCAGGGAAGCAGGTTTCTCAGCGCTGAAAAGCAAACCGGCTCAATTTTCTCCAAAAAAGCTTGCGGTCTGG